>CBDUUY010000020.1:0-15642 GCA_965370535.1 uncultured bacterium | reverse complement strand
AATACCACGGCCTGGATTACGTGCTGCTGGCTCCCTCCAACATCTACGGCCCGCGGCAGGATGCCGGGGCCGAGGGAGGCGTGGTCGCCGTGTTCATCGAGCAGATGCTGGCGGGCGACCGGCCCACCGTCTACGGCGACGGCAACCAGACCAGGGACTTCGTCTACGTGGCCGATGTCGTGGATGCGTTCCTGCGAGGCGCCGATGCGGGGAACGGGGTGTTCCTGAACATTGCTGGAGGGGTGGAGACGTCGATCACAGCGCTGTACGACCAGGTCGCCTCGATCATCGACTTCCCGGTGCGGCCCGACTTCGAAGCGCCGCGGGCCGGCGACGTCGCCCGATCGGTGCTGGATCCGGGCCGCGCCAAGACCGTGCTCGGCTGGGAGGCGTGGACCTCGCTGGAGGATGGCCTGGCTGCGACGGTGAAGTGGTTCCGGGCGCGCGACGAGAAGCCTGCCGGGTAGTGCCGTTGCTCAATCGTTTCCTGGGACAGGTTTGGGGACCGCGGTCGGGGCCGTCTCAGACGTCGAGATCGTCCAGGGTGGTCGGCCAATCCTCTTTGAGGAGGCGACTCATGGCCCTGTCGGCGAGAATCCTTCCACCGGTCTGGCACCCCGGGCAGTAGTTGGTCTCATTGGATGCGTATCGGATTCGCTGCACCGGCGACCCGCATACCGGGCAATCCTTGCCGTACTTGCCGTGCACGGCCATCTCTTCCCGGAAGGCGGTGAGCTTTTCGGGGAACCCGGATCCGGTCTCTGCCCTGAGGCGGTCGGTCCACTCGGTGAGGGTCTCCACTGTGGCCGTGTGGATGCGGGCGAGATCGTCGGGGGTGAGGCTGTCGGTTCTGGTCAACGGCCCGATTCCGGCCCGGTGCATTATCTCGTCGGCGTATGCCCCGCCGATGCCGCTGATCAGCCGGGGGTCGGTCAGTGCCCTCTTCAGGGTGTGGCGCTCCGAGGTGAGTGCGGCTGCAAAGGCTCCGGCATCCGTCTCCAGCGGTTCGACCCCGCCACGATCGTGATCGGAGAGTCCGTCCTCGCCCCGCAGCAGATGGATGGAGGCCCGTTTCCTGGTTCCTTCCTCGGTGAGTAGGAACGTGTTCTCGGCGAAGTCGAAGGCGGCCAGGCCACGTTTGCGGGGGATCGCCGTGCCGGGATCTCTGCGCCGCAGGCGGCCGGCCACCATCAGGTGAATCACGATGAACAGGCCGCCCTCGCACTCCAGAACGATACGTTTGCCCATACGCCGGAACCCGATCACCTTCCTGCCTGCGAACTCGTCGGGTGGCGGGTCGAAGGTGCGCAAGACCCACGGCGATGAGATCCTGATCTTCTCCAGGGTCTGGCCGCCGACGAGTGCTTCGAGGCGCTCCAGGTAGACGACCACATCGGGCAGTTCGGGCATCAGCGGAACATGTCGTCTCGGGCGTCTCTCACCAGGTCCGTTGCCTTTCCGTCGCCGACCGGCAAGCCGAGGCCCCGGACCAAGGCGACGGGCGACCCGGTGGCTTTGCCGAGCGCCAGGTCGGCGGCCGCGGCTATCTCGTCGGCCACCGCCACCTCGGTCACCTGGAGTTCCCTTCCCTGGTCGTCGGTGGTGCCCCTGAGGTCGAGGATCGGGTCGAGACCGGAGACGCCGATGGCCACGTCGCTGAGGCCCCGTCGCCAGGCTCTCCCGAAGGTGTCGGTGATCACCACAGGCATGTCCACCCCGGTCGCCGCCCGGATGTTCATTCGCAGCGAATGAGCCGACCTGTCGGGATCCCGGGGCAGCAGGACCGCTGTGCCGCGGGCCGTGTTGGACCGATCCACCCCTGAGTTGGCACAGATGAACCCGTGCCGGGTCTTGGTGATGGCCAGCGCTCCGCGCCGCCGGATGATCTCGGCGGCTTCCTCTTCGACCAAGGCCCGGTAGGACGCCTCCTCATCGGCGTCCAGGCGGCGCACGGCCCCTTCGGCTTTGGAGACCACCTTGTGGGTGACCACCAGGATGTCACCCGACGCGGGGGTGATCCCGGCCCGGCCGATCGCCGGGACGATCAGTGCCGCCAGGTCGTCACCCTCGCGGACCTCGGGTATCCCGGGCAGTGGGTGGATCTCTATCACAGTGCCTCCTCCAACAACCACCCGGAGAAGCGAGCGGCGGCTCCGGGGTCGGCGATGCGGGTTCCGGTGGCGACGACCCTGGTGTTCTGGGTCTGTAGCGCCTGGTCGCCCGCATCCCCGGTATCTACCACCAGCAAATCCAACAGGCCCTCGTAGGCCGCCAGCACACCGGCGTTGCCGGCCGGGAGGCCCAGGGTGGCCATCACCCTGTCGGCAGGCCCCTTGAGCGCCTTGCCCCCGAACAGGGGGCTGACGGCGGCCACTCTGGCACCGGCCACGGCTTCACGGATGCCGGGCACGGCCAGGATCGGCCATATCGACAGTGGGGGGTTGCTGGGGGCGATCACCACCAGGTCGGCCGACTCGATCGCCTCGATCACGCCGGGGGCCGGGTCGGTGTCGGCGGCGCCCTCATAGCCGACGGCGGCGACCTCGTCCCTGTGGCCTCGCAGCACGAAGTAATCCTGGAAGGAGAGGCGCTCCCCCCCGGTGGTATCGATGGTGGTGCGGAGTCGGTCGTCGGTGACCGGCAGGAGTCTGCAGCCGATACCGTGAGCCAGGGCGATCCGGGCCGTGACCACCGAGAGTGCCTCACCCGATCGCAGAGCGGTGGTCCTGACCATGTTGGTGGCCAGGTCGTTGTCGCCGATCCGGAACGTCGTGTCGGTCCCCAGGACGGCCATCTGATCCATGACGGTGAACAAGTCGCCGCCAACACCCCAGCCGTGAGGGCCTTCGATTCCGGCCAGTGTGTACATGACCGTGTCGAGGTCCGGGGAGACGTGGAGGCCGTAGATTTCCTCGTCGTCGCCAACATTGACGAGGATCGTGAGATCATGCACCCCAAGGACCGCGGCGAGACCGCGGGCCATACGGGCACCGCCGACACCCCCAGAGAGCAAGGTGACGGTGCTCAAAGATTGCCCTCGTCTGGATGGAGCAGCAGAATTGGCAGACCGATGACCACTGAGTCTTCCTCTCCGCCTCTATCAGCGCCTGCAGTCGCGGTGGTTGTGATCGCCACCGGGGCCGCGTTCACGGAGGCATGCCTGGAGGCCGTCGAGCGGCAAGTGTACGCCCCGGCCCAGGTCCTGGTCGTCGGCGGCCGCGATGACGTTCGCACGATCACCGGTGCCCACGACGCGACCTGGCGCGCCACCTTCCGGGCGGTCGCCGACTCGCTGGGGCCGGAGATCACCTTCGTCTGGGTACTCCACGACCGGGCCCTTCCCAGGAACGATGCGCTCGGCGCCCTGATCCGCGACGGGGCCAGGGCCGATGCCTCGGTGGCCGGCTCCAAGATCCTCGATGCGGAGCATCCCGATGTCCTGGTGTCGGTGGGCATGGCCACCGACGTGTTCGATGCCCCCTACAGCGGTTTGCAGGAAGGCGAGATCGATCAGTCGCAGTACGACGTGGTGAGAGACGTAGCCGCTTTGTCGGGGATCTCGCTGCTGACCCGCCGCGATCTTTTCATCGGGTTGCGCGGGGTCGACTCGTTGATGGCGCCGGGTGCCGCCGCCATCGACTTCTGTCAGCGGGCCAGGTTGCGGGGCGGCCGGGTAGTCGTTGCCCCCTCCTCGGAGGTGTTGTACGTAGCGCCGGATAGAGAGCCCGATTGGCGGGAACGGGCCGGCGAGATCAGGGCGATGCTCAAGGTGTACAGCCTGGTCACCCTCTTGTGGGCCATTCCGCTGGCATTCCTGGCCGGACTCGCCGAGAGCATCATCAGTCCCTTCATGGGCAGGTGGAAGCTGTCCGGGGTCTTGGCTGCGTGGGGTTGGAACCTGATGCACGTGCCTTCGGTGATCCGTTCCCGCCTGGAGGTGCGGCGGGGCCGTCAGGTCGGGGATGAGGAGTTGTTCCGGTATCAGACGGGTGGATCGGCCCGCCTGCGGTTGCTGTGGGAGGAGGCACTGGAACGATTGCGGGCTCGCTTCCCCGACGGGCTGTTGTCGGGGTTCACCGATGTCATGGAGACCAGTCAGCAGGCCATCCGCAGGCCCTCCTTCATCGTCGGACTGTTTGCTGTGGCGTTCGCCTTCATCGCTACCAGGGCAGTGTGGAACGGTGCATTGCCCATCGTGGGCTTCTCGCTGCCTCCGCCGGAGTCGGCGTTGGATGCGCTCGGGGCGTATGCGGGGGGTTGGAATCCCGCGGGCCTCGGGTCGCCGGAGGTGATCCACCCCAGCGTCGCCGGAACCGCCGTGGCCCAGTTGCTGCTGCTGGGAAAGGGCGGCCTGGCGGTGGGCGTGCTGACGCTCGGGGCCTTCCTCTCCGGGATCGTCGGCACGGCCCGGTTGATGAGGCGCTGGGGCCTGTCGTCTATCTCCGGCTACCTCGCCGGCGTGGTGATGATGGGCGGTCCGGCGATGATCGGATTGGCGGGGGACGGCCGTTGGGCCCCGGTCATCGCACTCGGAGCGATGCCCTGGATTCTGGTTTCTGCGTCCCGCGAGGTCACCAACGGTTGGCCGGGCCGGGTAGGCCGGATTGCTTCGGTGACGGTGTTCTCCGGGATAGTGGGGGTGTTCGCCCCCGCGGCTCTGTTGATCGCCCCGGTGGCAGCATTGGTCTGGGCGGCGGTGGGTACCGGGCCCCGCAGGGCCGCAGCGCTGCGGGTGCTGGCAGGCGCCGTCCTGGCGATTCCGCTGCTGATGCCCTGGGTGCTGTTCACCGATCTGCCGGCTTTCCTCTCAGCAGGGTCCGCTGCATTCTGGGATCCGGGGTGGCCGGCAGCCGGTGCGGTGGGCGTCGCCGCAGTCGGCATCCTGATCACAGGTGATCGGACCATCTCGGCCGTCGCAGGCTGGGGGGGCCTGCTGGCGGCACTGGGCGTACTGGCGGCCCGGGCCGGGGATCTGGGGGCGGGCCGGGAGGTCGAGGCCGCCGGGATCATGGCTGCATCGTTGGGGATTGCCGGGGTAGTGGGGGCAGCGGTCGGGTTCGGCTCCCGTCGCGAGGTCACCACCGGGGCGCGCTTCGCCCTCGGGATGTTTGCGCTGTTCGCCGCAATCGGTTTGGTGGCCGCCACGGCCCTGCTGGCAGCCCCCGGGCGCGCCGGGCTGCCGCGGGACCAGCACGGGGAGACTTTCGTTTTCGCCGTTGCCGGGGATGTCGTTCCCAGCCGTATCTTGCTGTTCGGCCCTCCCGAGACGCTTCCTGGGGAATCGCGCGAATTGGAGGGCCTCGGGTACCGGATCATCGATCCCCCGTATCCGCTTTCCTGGGATGCCTATCTGCACGAACCGCGCCTCGGCGATGAGACCCTTCACGCTTTCCTCGAGACACTGCTGGACGGCGAGGTGCGCCGGGCGGGTGCATCACTGGCAGAGTTCGGTGTCGGCTGGGTGGCGTTCACCGAGGAGAGCCAGTTGCAGGCCATCTTCGAGGCGCAACTGGATCTCGTGACACTGCGGAGCCTGGACGTCACGGTCTACCGGAATGAGGTGGAGGCGTCGAGCGCCGAGTCGTCCGACGGAATCGCTTGGCGGAGATCGGGTACCGGGTTCGCTTCGGTAGACGGTCCGGGAGGGTCGTCTGTTCGGGTGGCACAGAACGCCGACTCCCGATGGGGCCCCGGGGAGTGGGAGCAGGCCGACTGGGCCAACGTCGTGCAGGTACCTGTCGGTGGGGAGGGCGTGCAGTTCACCGGATACGGTCCGCGCCGGATGATGGGTTTCGGGGCGGCGGCCTGGTTTGCCGTGCTGCTGCTGGCCGCGGCGACCGGAAGGCGGTGGCGCTCATGATCAAGCGGATCGGCGTCCTGGCGATCATGGTGGCGTTGGCGGTCGCAGCTCTTCTCGTTCCTCGCCCGGCCGAGCCTCCCGAGCCTCTGGCCGGCCTCATCATCGAGAGGCCCGGACTGGCATCGCCCGTCGATGCGAGCATCTGGTACTGCGCCTGGGCGCAGTCGAACGCTTCCCGTGACTCCCTGTTGGCGATCGCCTCGTTGGAGTCGGCCGGGGCGTCCTTCACGTTCCCGGTGGCGATCCCCGGCGAGGATCCCGACACGGGCTTGCTGCAGACGGTGGGGCCGGGGGCGGCCGACATGCTGCTCGGTGAGATCGCCCAGCGCGGCGATTCCCCCTTCTGGATCGAGTTCACCAACGGGCCGGCTGCAGCTTCTGTCACCGTGAGCGGGGACGTACTCGCCTCCGATGCGTGCGTTTCGGTGGGACCGGACGTCTGGTACTTCCCCGGCGGGTCGACGATGCCGGGCCAGGAACTCACCTTGCGATTGTTCAACCCGTTCCCCGAGACCGCCAAGGTCACGGTGTCGGGCGTCTCCGAAATCGGCGTCGAGGCGCTTGGAGAGTTCCGTGCCATCTCTATCAGTCCCCGCTCGTGGCGGGACATCGACTTCGACCAGGAATTGAACTCACGCCAGAACCTGGTGATCAGCGTCTCGAGCGATGAGGGCCTGGTGGTGCCTGCGATGGCTCTGCGAATCGATGAGGACGAGGCGTGGTGGCCGGGGATTGGAGTATCGGAGACCTGGGAGTTCCCCGTGGTGGGAACAGCGGAGATGCACGGTGCCATCGTCGTGAGCAACCCGGGCATTTCTCCGGTGACCGTGACCGTGGATGTCTACACCCCGGAGGGGCGTTTGTTGGATGCGGTAGTCCAGGAGGTGGCCCCCGATACCCCGGCCCGAATCGACCTGGCGGGTTTCACAGACGGTGCCCACGGGGCCAGGGTCTCGGCCACAGGGCCGGTGACCGCAGCAGTCGTGGCGGTCGGTGATGCCGGTGTGGCGGTGATGCCGGGGGTCGCCGCGGCGGCCCGCACCTGGCTGCTGCCCGGCCTGCGTTCGGCGGGTCTGGAGGAGGCCACTCTCTGGTTGATCAACACCGGCGAGGATGCGGTGACGGTGACGGTCAGCACACTCACCGGGGGAGGCCTGGTGGGCGAGACGATCTCGGTGGACGCCGGGACGATCCGCGCCTTCGGCCCGGTGCCCGAGGGGGGTCTCGGGTACCTGGTCGAATCGCCGGCCTCCATCAGCGCCGCCTGGAGCATCATCGGCCCCGCGGGTGTGGCGTACTCGTCCGGCATGCCGGCCGGTGGCGAGTGAGGTCGGCCGGCGGCTGATCTTGGGGGGCCGTCGCCTTCTTGCCCTTTCCCGGGAGGCCTTTTCGGCGTGGCGGATCTGCGCTCTGGACCGGATGCCCCTCTGAGGAGAGGTCTGAGACGGATTGGGGTGGTCCCCAGTTTCTGGACGGTGGGCAGACCTCGATCCCGACTTGCGGAGAACCCATCTCGAATCAAACAAATGACAAAATCGTCTTACACGCGCTGAGCGCGGGTAAGAACGACGATGTTGGAATCACAGCCGTGTAAGACACTCTCGCTAGAGTGGCCGTCATGATCGAACTATGTGCTCGCTGCGGGTCCCCGTCCGGGATCGTCATGTCCTTCAACTACGACGATCGCATGGTGTGGCTCGATGACCTGACCGGCCCGGTTCATCCCGGCGCTCAATACGCCCTGTGCGAGATCCATGCCGAGCGGCTCAGTCCGCCGGTGGGTTGGACGCTCGTCGATCGTAGGCAGCCGGTGCGGCCGCTGTTCGTTTCTCTCGAGGTCGCCTGATACGGGTGGGATCGCCCGCCCGGGAAGGACGCCATGTCTCTCGATCGGGATGTGATCGATGCCGTCAGGGAGATGGATGAGCACGATCTGCGTCGGCTGCTCATCCTCGCCAAGGCGAGGCTGGAGGCCAGGGGAGAGACCTTTGGCTCGGCGGCGCCCAACGTGCGGTTGCGGCAGCAATGGATCAAGTGCGGCAAACCGAACTGCACCCGTTGCCCTCACGGCCCGTATTGGTACGCCTACTGGCGGGAGGACGGGAGGCGTCGTTCCCGCTACATCGGCAAGTTGGCAGAGGAAGAACTCAAACACCCCGCCCGGGCTGCCGAGAATGGCGGAACCGGATGAGGAGCCGGAAGGAGGAGGGGCATGACGAGTCGTAAGCAAGGCCGATCGACAGCGCAGGTGGAATGCGCCAGTTGCGGGGCCGCCGATGCCATCCAGATCAAGTTGACGCTGCCCGATGGCACCGCCGTCGACTTCAGTTCGTGCCACCGGTGTGAACACCGCTGGTGGCATGCCGACGGAGAGGTCATCGATCTCACCACCGTCTTGGAGAAATCACGCAAGGTGTCGTGACGCCATCGGGCCACTCCCGGCGCCCATGACCTCCTTTCCGCGGTACCCTCGGGCGCCGTGACGATACCTTCGGGCCCCACCGGAACCCGCACCCGTGCCTCCGTCCTGCGGCGCCGCGATGTGCGCCTCATCGGATGGTTCGTGCTGTTCGGCGCCGCGGCGGCCGTCTTCTTCGTGATGCAGCCCATGAAGATGCTGACGGCGAATACCCCAACCGGTGGCGACATGGGGGCCCATGTCCTGATCCCGGCCTACCTGCGGGACAACCTGCTGCCCTCAGGGCGACTGATGGGATGGAGCAACGACTGGTACGCCGGGTTCCCGATTCTCTACTTCTACTTCCCGTTGCCCGCCTTCACGATCGTCTGTCTGGATTTGTTGTTGCCGTACGGGGTGGCCTTCAAGATCGTGACGGCCGCCGGCCTGGTGGCACTGCCGTTCGCCTCGTACTACTTCGCCAGGGCCATGGGCCTGTCCCGCCCGGTGGCCCTGGTCGGTGGGCTGGCCGGCAGCACCTTCATCTTCATGGAGAGCTTCACCATCTTCGGTGGCAACACGCTGTCGACGCTGGCCGGCGAGTACTCCTTCTCGTGGTCGTTTGCTCTAGGCCTCGTGTACCTGGGAATGGTGATCCGCAACACCCGCGAGGGTCGCGGCTTCACCACCGGCGCCGGCGTCATCCTGGCGCTGACGGCTCTCTCTCACATCATCACTACTTTTGTGGTGGTGGTGGCCTCGCTGCCGCTGCTCTTCCGGCGCAGTGGCGCCAAGGCCCTCACCGGGGCCTGGGGGCTCGGGTTTGCCCTGGCGGCGTTCTGGGCAGTTCCGCTGCTGGCCCGCTTCGGATCATTCACCACCGACATGCAGTGGCATTCGGTCCGTGGCATCGAGAACGTGTTCCCGCGGGAGATCTGGCCGATGCTGCTGCTGGGCGCCGTCGGCCTGGTGTGGGCGATCGCCAAGAAGGTGACCGTGGGCCCGTCGGTCGTGCTGATGGTGGGCCCGGTGGTCGGGTACTACCTGATCGAGTACACCGGCTACTCCAAGCTGTACAACGCCCGATTGCTGCCGTTCTGGTACTACTCGATCTTCCTGTTCGCAGGCATCGCCATCGGCCTGGCGGTGACCACCGCCGTCCGAAGATCGAGGGCGCGGCCCGTCACCATCTGGGTCGCCGCGGCTCTGGCGGGGGTGTTCGTGGTGACTGCCGGTGTCGTGGGCATCAACAAGGCCCCCGGTTGGTCCCGCTGGAACTACTCCGGTTACGAGGCCAAGGAGGGGTGGGACGAGTACCAGGCACTGATGGAGGAACTGGATGACCTCCCCGAGGGCAGGGTGATGTGGGAGGCCAACAGCGATCTCAACCGCTACGGGACCCCGATGGCGCTGATGCTGACCGGGTACTGGAGCGAAGGGCACCCCTCCATGGAAGGTCTGCTGTTCGAGTCGTCGATCACCACTCCCTTCCACTTCCTCAACGCTTCCGAGGTGAGCCAGCGGCCGTCCAATCCCATCCCGGGCCTGAACTACCACCGGATGGACTTCGACCGGGCTGTGGAGCATCTGATTCTGTACAACGTGTCGTACTACGTCTCCTTCACCGAGGAGGCAACCGTGGCCGCCGCCGAGTACGGCCTCGAGGTGCTGGCCGAACCCGAACCGTTCACCGTCTACGCCCTGCCCGAGTCATCGCTCGTGGAGGTGGCCGGGTTCATCCCGGCGGTGTGGGATGGCGAAGAGGGTTTCTTCGAGATGGCGCTCGGCTGGTACGACGACATCGACGGCCTCGACCGCTGGGTGGTGGCCGACGGCCCCGAGGAGTGGCCTCGCATCGACTCTGTGGACTATGCGGTGCGCTCCCGTGTTTTCGAGACCGGCGAGGTATCCGACATCGTGCTGGAGGACCACCGGATCTCGTTCTCGACCACCGCCGTGGGCGTGCCGCATCTGGTGAAGGTGTCCCACATCCCCAACTGGACGGCCGTCGGCGCCGACGGCCCTTATCGGGCGACGCCGTAGTTGATGGTGGTGGTTCCCACCCACGAGGGTGTGGTCATCGAGTTCCGCAACACCTGGGCCGAGACGAGCGGTATGGCCCTGAGCGCAGTGTCGATCTTGTCGCTGATCGGATGGGCGATCTGGAGCCGCCGGAGGCGCAAGTTGGCCGAAGCCCGCGCCGAGGTGTAGTGCACCTGCGCCGTCAGCGGCGGTCTTCCCGCCACATCCTGTACCGGATCTTCAGCAGGCCCAGCAGCGTGCGCGGCACCCGCTTCAGATAGGACGATCTGGCGGCGCGCTGCTCCTCGACGACGACGGGCAGTTCGGCGATGCGGTATCCATCCCGTTCTGCCCGCAGTACGAGTTCGGTGTCGAACAGATCCTTGGTGGATCCGACGAAGGGCACCACCGACTCCACCACTTCGCGGCGGACGAACTTCATCCCGTGGGTGTCGCTCACCGAAGAGCCGAACAGCAGTCTCAGGATGCTGTTGAACACCAGTGTGCCCATGCGGCGCAGCAGGGTCCTGCGGTCGTCGGAGCCGGGGGCCCGCTTGGAAGCCAGCACCACATCGGCGTCGCCGGTCAGGGCGAGGGCTCCTTCGAGGAACTCACCCGAGAAGTAATCGATGTCGAAGTTGACCATCCAATCGCCGCCGGCCTCGAGGAACCCCGCCCGCATGGCCGCGCCGTAGTCGGGATCGGGAAGGCGTAGGAGGGTGAGGTCGGGGCGTCTCGCCGCCAGGTCTGCTGCGATTCCTGCGGTGCCGTCGGTGGACCCGTTCTCGGCGAGGATGATGTCGCATCGGGCGCCGACACCCGCCAGTTCGTCAGTCAAGCGGGCGACCGCCGCGGTGAGGAACTCGGCCTCGTTGTGAATGGGGATCACGATTGTGACGGTTGGGCTCTCCACGGTGAGGCAGTCTAGGAGTCTGCTGAGTGACGCCGTTGCCCAGATCGCGCCGCCGGGCGAGCCACCGGCACAGACGAGGTCCCGCCACTCGCTGCAATGGAATGGCGGAGCCGGGGACACCGCGGATGGCGATGATCTGGTCGTCGAGATGAGTGACATGTATTGCCCGGTGGGCTCGCAGGAGCGGTGTCGGCCCGCCTTCGCCGTAGAATGCCCGGCGCAATGGATCTGGACACCATCTTCAAGGCATACGACATCCGCGGCCTGGTCCCGGAGCATCTCGACGAGGACACAAGCCGCCGCATAGGTGTCGCCTTCGCCCGGTTCGCCGACTCGCCGCGTATCGCGGTGGGGCGGGATTGCCGCGAATCCTCTCCCGGCCTCGCCGCCGCCCTGATCGACGGGATCACCTCGCAGGGTGTCGCCGTGGACGACCTGGGGATGATCACCACCGACATGGTGTATTACGCGGCGGGTGCCCTCGACGAACCGGGGGTGATGATCACCGCCTCCCACAACCCCAAGGGTTACAACGGCATCAAGTTGTGCCTCGCCGGGGCCGCCCCGGTGGGGGAGGAGACCGGCCTGGTCGAAGTGAAGGCAATGGCGCAGGTGGACATGATCCCGGCAGAGGAACGGGCTGAGGTGATACCCACCGATGTCCTGCAGGGGTATGTGGATCACGTGTTGGCGGTGGTGGAACCGGACTCGTTTGCCCGTCTCCATGTAGGTGTGGACGGTGGCAACGGCGTCGCCGGAGTGGCGGTGCCCATGGTGTTCGACCGTATTCCGACCCGGCTCATGGGCCTGTACCTGGACCCGGACGGCACGTTCCCGAATCATCACCCGGACCCGTTGCGGCCCGAGAACCTGCGCGACCTCGAGGAGATGATGCGCCGTGAGAACCTCGATCTGGGGGTGGCCTTCGACGGCGATGCCGATAGGGCGTTCTTCATCGACGATCAGTTGAACCCGCTGCCGGGCAGCACGATCACCGCGATGGTCGCCGCCTGGTACCTGGACCGGGAGCCGGGGGCGTCGGTAGTGCACAACCTCATCTGCAGCCGGGCGGTTCCCGAGACCATCCTGGCCCACGGCGGCACCCCGGTGCGTACCCGGGTGGGCCACTCGTTCATCAAGGGTGTGATGAAGGAGGAGGATGCTGTGTTCGGTGGCGAGCACTCGGGCCACTACTACTTCAGGGAGAATTATCGGGCCGATTCCGGCATCCTGGCGATGCTGGTGCTGCTGCAACTGCTGTCCGAGGCGGGGCGCCCGCTGTCGGAGATCCGCACGGCATTCGAGCCGTACTCCCAGTCGGGGGAGATCAACTTCCGGGTACACGACCCGGCCGGGTCCACCGCCGCGGTGGCGGCCGCTTTCGACGGCGAGGATGACCGCCTGGATGGGCTCACCATGTCCTGGGACGACCGCTGGTTCAACCTGAGGCCGTCCAACACCGAGCCGGTACTGCGTTTGAACGTCGAAGCCCCCGGCCCCGAGCAGGTGGACGAACTGGTCGCCCGGGTGCAGGGTGTCCTGGAGGTGGGTGGCGGTGTCCGTATCTGAGGAACTGCTGGCGATCATGGCCTGCCCGATCTGCCGGTCCGGACTGGACGACCGCGGTGAGACGCTGCGCTGCAGTGGCTGCGGTGTGCAGTACCCGATCCGCGACGGCATTCCGGTGATGCTCCCCGAAGCCGCCATCCCGGCCGAGAGCGAGGAGGACGAGTCGTGACCACCATGCGAGATCTCATCGCCGAACTCCCGGAGCAGTTGCGATGGGCCGCCCGGCTGGAACCCCCTGAGGTTCCCGCCGCCGACGAGATCCTGGTGGCAGGCATGGGTGGCTCCGGCATCGCCGGGGATATCGCCGGTGTGGTCGCCGACGGCTACGGCAGCCGGATCGGTGTCCACAAGTCGTACGGGCTGCCCGGATGGGTCGGCAAGATCTCACCGCAACTGGTCGCCGTCTCGCACAGCGGCAACACCGAGGAGACCCTGTCATCCGTGGCGGCCGCACAGTCGGCCGGTCTCAGGCCCGTCGTGGTCAGCACCGGGGGCCGCCTCTCCGAGATGGCCGCCGAGGGGGGTTGGCCGCTGATCCAACCCCCCGGGGGACCCCAGCCCCGGGCTGCGGTCGGCTACCTGACGGGCGGCACTCTGCGCGCCGCCGAGGCGGCGGGCGTAGTCCCCTCGTTGTCCGACGACCTGGAAGAGGCCGCCGGCATCGTCGAGATGCTGATCGGTGGTGGAGACGGCCCGGCGGTTGCCTTGGCAGAGGATCTCGCCGAAGCCCTCGACGGCCGGGTGGCCGTGCTCTACGGGGGTCACGGCCTGGCGGCGGTGGCCGCCAACCGCTGGAAGTGCCAGATCAATGAGAACGGGAAGGCCCCCGCCTACTGGTCGGTCCTGCCCGAGTTGGACCACAACGAGGTCGTCGGCTGGGAGGCGTTCCCGAGGATCTCCAAGGACCGGATCGGCATCGTGACCCTGTTCGATCGTGATGCCCATCCCCGTGTGGGGTTGCGGGCCCGGCTCACCACCGAGTTGATCGAGGACAGGGTGGGCATCGCCGGGGAGGTCGAGGCCCAGGGCGAGAGTGTGCTGGCCCGTCTCTTCAGTCTCATCGTGGTGGGGGATCTGTTGTCGGTGTCTATCGCCGAGCGGGCCGGAATGGACCCGATGCCGGTAGACGTCATCCAGTCGCTCAAGGGCCGCCTGGCCGAGGAGGAAGCGTGAACCACGACATCGCAGATCCGGGTCTCGCCGAGGCGGGCGCCCTTCGTGTCGAGTGGGCGGGGCGGCGCATGCCGGTGCTCGGGGCGATCCGGGATCGGTTCGAGAGCGAACGCCCTCTGGAGGGCAAGCGCATCGGCGCCTGCCTGCATGTGACCGCCGAGACCGCCAACCTGATGGTGGTGCTGCGGGCGGGCGGGGCCGAGGTGTTTCTGTGTGCCAGCAACCCGCTCAGCACTCAGGACGATGTGGCCGCCGCCCTGGTGGCCGATGGCATCCCTGTGTATGCCGTCCGCGGCGAGGACGCCGACACCTACTACTCCCACATCCGGGCCGTGCTGGACACCGAACCCCATGTCACGATGGACGACGGCGCCGACCTGGTGACCGTGCTGCTCAAGGAACGGCCCAATCAGGACCCGGTTGGCTCCACCGAGGAGACCACCACGGGTGTGATCCGTCTGCGGGCGATGGCTGCCGACGGGGTGCTGCGCTTTCCGGTTGTGGCCGTCAACGACTCCGACACCAAGCACCTGTTCGACAATCGCCATGGGACCGGCCAGTCGTCGCTGGACGGGATCATGCGAGCCACCAATCTGCTGTTCGCAGGCAAGGTCGTCGTAGTCGTTGGTTTTGGTGATTGCGGGGTCGGGGTGGCAGCCAGGGCAGACGGCCTGGGCGCCAGGGTCTCCGTGGTCGAGATCGACCCGGTGCGGGCGCTTTCTGCCGCCATGGAGGGTTATCGGGTGGTCACCGCCGACGAGGCGGCCCGGACCGGAGACGTGTTCATCACGGTCACCGGCAACCTGCATGTGCTGCGGGGCGATCACTTCGATATCATGAAGGACGGGGCGATCCTCGCCAATGCGGGCCACTTCGACGTCGAATTGGATCTGTCCGAGTTGGAGAAGCGGGCCACCGGCAAACGCCGCATCCGCCACGAACTCGACGAGTGGACCATGCCGGACGGCCGCCGCATCCTGGTGGTGTCGGAGGGGCGCCTGGTCAACCTGAGTGCCGCCGAGGGCCACCCCGCCGAGGTCATGGACATGTCGTTCAGCAATCAGGCCCTCGCCGCCGAATGGCTGCTGGCCAACGGCGACGACCTCGACAACCAGGTCTACCGCCTGCCCGAGCACCTCGACGACGAGGTCGCCGCCTCCGCTCTGGAGGCGCTGGGCGGTGCACTGGAGACCCTCACCCCCGAGCAGGAGAAATACCTGGCTTCCTGGCAGCAAGGCACCTGAGGCAGTCCAGGCCAGGTAGCGGCTGCCCACTCCGCCGATAGGCGCACCCGAGGCAGCTTCTGTCGTCGGTGGTTATCGGGGGCGAAGGGGAGGGTTCGGTTGCCGTGAAGCTGTCCTGATGGCTCTCGGGGGATGTCTATATGCTTGTGGGCAGGGCGCGCCACAGAGGGGATTTGGGAAGGGGCGGCTGATGGTGGCGGGTCACAGGTTTGGTGGTCTGGTTGTGCTGCTGATGGTGGCGGCGGTGTTGGTGGCGGCGCCGGGCCCTGCGGATGCGGGGTTCGACGGTGACGGGGACCTCGATGTGGTGTTCGCCAACAACGGGCAGGAGAATCGGGTGTGTACCGGCGACGGTTCCGGGGGGTTCACCTGCACCGACGTCTCGACCAACACCAACAACAACCGGGAGGTGGGGTTGGGTGACGTGGATGGTGACGGGGACCTGGATGCGGTGTTCGCCAAC
>CBDUUY010000019.1:0-15667 GCA_965370535.1 uncultured bacterium | reverse complement strand
GAACGGAGTGTCCTGCCATTCCACCACCAGACCCAATCGGGCACCGATCTCATTGACCAGATCTGCATCGAAACCGACGACCACGCCGTCATCGTCATACTCTTCGAACGGCGGCCACGAGATGTCTGATCCCACGGTCAGAGTCCCGGGCACGATGGTCGGAGCCCCTGCGGCTTCCGTCGTCGGCGGGGCCTGCGTGGTGGGGGCTGCGGTGGTTGCCGTAGCCTCCGTTGTCTCTCCGTCGTCGTCGCCACAAGCCGCCACGATGAGGGCGAACGCGGCAAAGACGAGAAGGAGTTTGCGTACTCGCATAATCCCTAAATCTCCTGTCCGTTGGTCGGGCCCAGACGGACCTGCGCCCGATGGGTTGAGGCTAGTCCTGGTTCGGGTCGGCCGCTAAGGCGACGCGCGGGATCGGCTCGACGGACATCGTGACGATCACGAAAGAGAATCCCGCGGCGGGGGCTGCCGGTCAGGCCTCCCGGGCGGAGGTTCGACCCCCGGTCTCCTCGAGCGCCCGGATCGCCAGGAGGATCTTCTCCGGGGTGAGGGGCAGGTCGTGGATGCGGATTCCGACGGCGTCGTACAGCGCATTGGCGATTGCCGGCGGGGTGGCCGCCGCCGCCGGTTCGCCGATTCCCTTGGCACCAAACGGAGCCTCGCTGTGGGCAGACTCCACGATGATCGGAACGATCTCCGGCAGGTCCGGCAGGGTCGCGATCTTGTAGTCGGCGAAACTGGCGTTCTCTATCCGCCCTTCCGATCCCTTGAACTCCTCGAACAACGCGTTCGACAGGCCCATCACGACACCGCCTTCGATCTGCTGCTCGCAGGTCATCGGGTTGATGGCCCTGCCGACATCGCCGGCGGCGGCCACCTTGATGACCCGGATCGCACCCGTCTCGACATCGACTTCGATCTCGGCGGCGTGGGTGGCGAACATCCAGAAGATGCTGCTCATCCATTCGTAGGGGGGCGGCGCCTTCAGCAGAGGGGATCCCCGCGTCGTGAAGCGCGCTTCGGCGGTGACCGAGTGGCCTTCGAACCCGAAGCCACCGAGCAGATCGGCGATCGTGGTGCGGAATTCGCCGGCCTCCACGATCTCCCCGTCGATCAGATCCAGGCGCTCGGGATCGAGATCGAGCACTTCGGCGGCGACGGCCAGCAACTTCTCGCGGACCTCGGTTCCCGCGGCGCGGATCGCGTTTCCGACGTGGTAGGTGGTGCGACTGGAGGCGACGGGGCCGTTGAAAGGCGTGAATGCAGTGTCGGTTGGCGGGATCGCCACCGACTCCATCGGGACCCCGATGGAGTCGGCCGTCATCTGGGCCAGGACTGTGGCCTGGCCGGCACCGATCTCAGGTGCGGCTACGAGCAGTGAGACGCGACCATCGCTCTCCACCTTGATCATGCAGTTGGAACTGGTAGGCGTCGCCGTCGGTTTGATCATCGTCGCGATGCCCTTGCCTCGGCGGAGGTGCGGAGCCGGTTTCCGTTCTACTTCACCCCAGCCGATCTCGGCAGCCGTTCGCTCGAGGGTCTCGTGCAGGCCCACCCCGTGCATGACCTGACCGTTGATATAGGGATCGCCCTCCTCGTAGGCGTTCTCGAGGCGGAACGCCAGCGGATCGAGCCCGAGTCGGGCAGCGATCATGTCCATCTGGGACTCACATGCCCAGGTGACCTGGGTCGTGCCGTAGCCCCGGTAGGAGCCGCTGATGGTGCGATTTGTGTACACCTGCCGGGAGGTGACGGCCAGGTTGGGAATCCGGTAGGGACCGAAGATCGTGCTCGAGCCACGGATCGCCACCCCCACGGTGTTGGAGGTGTAGGCACCGCTGTCCCAGATGATGTCGGCGCTGCGGGCGAGGATCACCCCGTCGTTGGTGACGCCCGTCTTGATCGTCATGATCGTCGGCACCCGCGTCTGGGACGCGGTCAGGTCCTCCGCGCGGGTGTACTCGACGCGAACGGGTCGCCCGTCGGTGTGACGCGCCAGGGCGACGGCCATGGCCTCTGCGACCAGGGTGTTCTTGCCGCCGAACGACCCACCGACGTTGGCGACGATGAGGCGCATCTTGTCGCTGGGAATCCCCAGGCCCCCGGTCAACTCGCCGCGCAACTGGAAGGGACGGTCCGTGCTCACCCACACCGTGTAGGCCTCGTTGACGGCCTGATACCGGGCGACGGCCACGTGGGGCTCCATGGCGGCATGGCTCAGCGCGTGGGCGGTGAAGGTGTCCTCGACCACCAGATCCGACGCCTCGAACCCTGCCTCCACATCGCCGCATCCGAACGTCCAGAGGGTGTTGATGTTGGTGTTCTGGACGATCTCGTGGGGACCCCGTTCGTAGGTGTGCATATCGGGGTGGACCAGTGGGGCATCGGGTGCCAGCGCCTCCATCATGCCGAGGGCGGCGGGCATCTCTTCGTACTCGACGTCCACGAGTTCGACGGCCTCCTGGGCTTCGGCCTCGGTCCGGGCCGCGACGGCAACGACCGGCTCACCGATGTAGCGAACCCGATCGATCGCCAGGAACGGTTGGTCCTTCATCGCCGCACCGAAGAGGTAGGGGAAATCCTTCCCGGTGACGACGGCCTCCACGCCGGGTGCGCTCCTCGCCGCCTCGGTGCTGATCGAGATGATCCTGGCGTGTGGATGCGGGCTGCGCACCACCGCGCCGTGGAGCATCCCCGGCAGTGTCACGTCTACCCCGTAGACGGCGGCGCCGGTGACTTTCTCACGACCGTCGATACGAGTGACCGGCCGGCCGACGTGCATCGTCATCGGCCGCTCCGGCCGGTCAGGGTGTCGATGGCCTTCAAGACCCTCGTGTACGACCCACATCTGCATAGGACCCCGGACAGAGCCTGCTTGACCTGTTCCGGCCCGGCGTCTGGATGGGTCTGCAGCAGGGCCTTTGTCGTGATGACCATGCCCGGTGTGCAGAACCCGCACTGGAATGCGCCGGCCTCGATGAAGGCGGCCTGCACATCGTCGAGTTGGCCGTCGGCGGCCAGTCCCTCGACTGTGACTATCGACCGCCCCGCCGCGTCTCCCGCGAGAACGAGGCAGGACGGGACCGGCTCGCCGTCCATCAGGACCATGCAGTTACCACACTCGCCGATTCCGCAGGCTTCCTTGGTTCCGGTCAGCAGCAGCATCTCGCGGAGCAATTCGAGCAATGTGGTGCGGGGTTCCACGTCGACCGACCGCATCGTTCCGTTGACTTCGAGTGACAGGCTGATCATCGGGCAGGCTCTTCGCCTCGGGCGATGGCGACGGCGGCCTCGAGGGCCCGGATGGTCAACACCCGGGTCAGGGACACCCGATGGGCGGCGCTCGCCCGAACGTCGCTGATCGGGCGGCACTCGGTGGCGGCCGCTTCGGCGGCTGCTGAGAGCGCTTCGTCGGTCGGTTCGACGCCTCGCAGCACATCTTCGGCTTCCTCGGCGCGCATCGGGGTGGGTGCCACCGAAGCCAGGACGATCCGTGCGTCTGTGATCTCTCCGGCCTCTCCAAGGGTCACGCCGGCCGAGACTCCGACTATGGCGATATCGGTGCCACCGCCGCGGGCTCCCATCTTGCGGTGGGCGGACCCGAACCCGGGGACGGATTCGGGCACGAAGACAGACTCGATGATGTCGTGGCCGGCCAGGGTGGTGGACCCGGGTCCCGTGTACAGGTTCTCCACCGGTTCGCTTCGCCGTCCGTCGGTGCCCCGGATGGTGGCCACCGCCCGGTGAACGATGAGTGGAGGCGCCAGGTCGGATGCGGGGGAGGCCCTCCCGATGTTGCCGCCGATGGTGGCGAGTGCTCTCACCGGCGGCGAAGCGAGCATCGCTGCGGCCTGGGCCAGCGCCGGGTGGCGCTCTTGCACGACTGCGGATCGTTCTATGGCGCCGACCGGGGTGAGTGCGCCGATGCGGGTGCCTCCGTCGACGACTTCGATCGCCGTCAGGCCGGGGACCCGTTTGAGATTGACGACGGTCGGCGGGCGCATCCGCCCCGTCTTCATGTCGACTACGAGGTCTGTGCCACCGGCCAGCAGACGCGACCCCGTGCCCCCGGCGGCGAGAGCCTGGACGGCTTCAGCCACGGTGGCCGGTTCGACATAGGCAAAGGGTCTCAGCCTCTTCATGCTCACTCTGCGAATCGGCGCAGCGATGGCTGTTCGCCACCGCCGGGCCGGACCCTACCATTCGGCCTTGGCACCACCGGTGGCGGCGGTCTCGGCGATCACGGCTTCGAACTGTGCCCAATCCTCGACATCGCGTACCCCGGGAACGGGTGTGTTCCACGGCCGGACAAAGCGGCACATCAGAGCCTCGGGCCGGGCCCGGTGGATCGACTCGACCTGGTGTGGTGCGTCGTCGAGGTAGGCATCGCACGGTACCCGCCACTTGTGCCAGGTCATGTGGACCTCTCTGGTGGGGATCCGGTGGTCGGCGATCCAGGCGAAAGTGTCGTGCACCGCCCAGGGCGGCTTGGTGGTGATGACGATGATGTCGTGGCCCGCCTTGCTGAGCCTCTCGAGGGTGGGGACGGCGTCCTCGTATGTCTCGAGGTGGCGGAAGATGCTGCCTCGTCCGTGGCCCCCGGCCCACTCCCAGAATCCCGCCATATCGGGGAAATGAGTGAGTTCGTGGATGCCGTCCCACACCTGGACGGCATCGAGGGGCACCGACGCATCGAAGTCGTCGTTGTACCGGGCGATCCAGCCGGCGTTGAAGTCGGCCACCACCCCGTCGAGGTCGATACCGAGTCGGAGGCGCACCGGGGCATGGTAGGCCGGCGTCTCACCGGAGGACCGGCGGTCCCCACCCCCCTAACCTGCGACCGTGACCAGTGAGCGTGTCGAGGTGGGCATCAACGCGGTGATCGTTGCCGTCACCGACGATGTCCCGCGCATGATCACCCTGACGGGGTCCCCCGACGCCCTGCCGACCGGAACTCTCGACCCGTCTGTGGATCGCACCCTGGAGCGGGCGCTGCGCCGCTGGGTGAGGGAGGGGACCGGTATCGACCTGGGCTACGTCGAGCAGTTGTACACGCTTGGGGACCTGGGCCGGGGCCCGGACCCGGCTGTGCGCCTGGTGTCGGTGGCCTACATGGCGCTGGTGCGAGAGTCGGCGCCTTCACGCGGGAGTGGAGCCGTCTGGAACGATCTCTACGAGTTCTTCCCGTGGGAGGACCGCCGTGGCGGCAGGCCCGGCGTGGTCGAGGATGCGGTCGTGCCGGCCCTGGAGGTATGGGCCGGGCAGGGGGCGGACGGGACAGAGCGGGAGGCCCGCCGGGAGCGGAGCCAGATCATGTTCGGGCTGGGGGGTTCGGCGTGGGACGTCGAACGGGTGCTGGAGCGCTACGAACTCCTGTGGGAGATCGGGTTCGTGCCCGAGGCAGGTGCGGAGCGTTGCGACGACGGGGTCAACGGCATGCCTCTGGCGCTGGACCATCGCCGGATCGCCGCCCAGGCGCTGGGTCGTATCCGCGGCAAGGCCCGTTACCGCCCGGTCGTTTTCGAGTTGCTGCCCGAGACCTTCACTCTCACCCGCCTGCAGCGGGTGGTGGAGGCACTGTCGGGGGTGACGATTCACGCCCAGAACTTCCGCCGGCTGCTCGATAGGGGCGGGTTGGTGGAGAAGACCGGGCTTTTCGATACCTCTACCGGCGGCCGGCCCGCCGAGTTGTACCGGTTCCGCAGGGAAGTGCTGCGGGAGCGGCCGGCACCGGGGGTGGGGCTTCCGGGCCTGCGCACCAGCGGTTGATCGGGGAATGGACGACCCTTCTGCTCTTGTTTAGCATATGGTTTGCACGTGTTATACTCAGTTTGAGCAAAAGAGAGGCGACATGAAACTGGATCTGGTCCCGGTGGAGGATTTCTCCTCTGAGACGCAGGCCGACACCGAGGCCCGATACGAGCGGGTGAAGCTTGTCGTGCCCGAGGTCGAATGGGAGTTTCATGCCCCGTACGTCTCTGCGATCAATGAACTCAAGAAAGAACGCAACGCCATCGTCCTGGCGCACAACTACCAGACGACCGAGATCTTCCACGGGGTCGCCGACCTCTCGGGGGACTCACTGGCGTTGGCCCAGTTGGCGGTCGAGACCGACGCCGATGTCATCGTGCTGGCCGGCGTGCACTTCATGGCCGAGACGGCCAAGCTGCTGAATCCCGACAAGACGGTGCTGATCCCCGACCCTGCCGCCGGGTGCTCGCTCGCCGATTCGATCACCGCCGCCGACGTGAGGCTGTTGAGGGAGCGTTACCCGGACACCCCGGTGGTCACCTACGTCAACACCTCCGCAGAGGTGAAGGCCGAAGCCGACATCTGTTGCACCTCGTCGAACGCCGTCGAAGTAGTCGAGTCGCTGGGCGCCGGGCGGGTGATCTTCTTGCCCGACGAGTTCCTGGGCTTTTGGGTGGCCACCCAGACCGATGTCGAGATCATTCTCTGGAAGGGCCACTGCATCGTGCACGAGCGCTTCACCCCCGAGGAGATACGGCGCTTCCGGGCCGCATACGACGGAATAGAGGTGCTGGCTCACCCCGAGTGCCCACCGGAGGTGCTCGCCGAGGCCGACTATGTGGGCTCCACCTCGGGCATGATCCGCTATGTCGGCGAGAACCAACCGCCGAGGGTGCTGATGGTGACCGAGTGCTCGATGTCCGACAACGTCGCGGTGGACAACCCCGGGGTCGAGATGGTGCGCCCCTGCAACATCTGCCCGCACATGAACATGATCACGCTGCCCAAGATCCTCAACTCGCTGCAGACGATGACCCACGAGGTCACCGTCGCGCCCGACGTGGCCGAGCGGGCCGGGCGGTCGGTGCAGAGGATGCTCGATGTGGGCAGGGGGAGGGGCGGATGACCGCTCGCTTCGACAGGGTGCTCTCCGCCGATGTGGTGGTGGTCGGCACCGGGATCGCCGGCCTCACCATGGCACTGGACCTGGCGCCGCTGCGGGTGATCGTGCTCTCCAAGGGCGAGATCGCCGACGGATCGACCCACCTCGCCCAGGGTGGCATCGCCGCGGCGGTGGGCAAGGACGACAGTCCGTCCGCCCATGCCGCCGACACCATCGAGGTGGGTGGCGGTCTCAACGATGAGGTAGCGGTAGAGATGCTCACCTCGGAGGGCCCCGCCCGGGTCGCCGATCTCACCGAGAGAGGTGTCGAGTTCGACTTCGGGGAGGACGGCAGCCTGTCGCTGGGCCGGGAGGCCGGGCACGACAGACGCCGTGTCCTCCATGCCGACGGGGATGCCACCGGCGCCGAGATTGCCAGGGCCCTGGTTGCCAGAGCCACTGCCGCAGATCACCTCGAGATCATCGACCACGTATTTGCCACCGATCTCGTGCTCGATGGCGGCAAGGTCGTCGGCCTCACCGCCAGGATCCGCACCGACGCCCAGATGCTGCTCACCGCCCCGGCCGTGGTGTTTGCCACCGGTGGTGTCGGTCGTCTCTACGCCAACACCACCAACCCTCCGGTGGTCACCGGCGACGGCCTTGCGATGGCCGCCAGGGCCGGCGCCCGTCTGCGGGATGTCGAGTTCGTGCAGTTCCACCCCACCGCCCTCGCCACAGGCCGCGACCCCATGTCGCTGCTGACAGAGGCGCTGCGCGGCGAGGGCGCCGTCCTGCTGGACGACCGGGGCCGCCGTTTCATGAGAGAAGTGCACGACGACGCCGAGTTGGCGCCCAGGGATATCGTCGCCAGGGCCAACTGGCGGGTGCTCCAGGCTGGAGGGACCGTCTACCTGGATGCCACCGGCGCAGTCGGCGATTTGTTCCCCGAGCGGTTCCCCACCGTTTTCCGGCTCTGCATGGAGGACGGCATCGACCCCAGGGTGGAGCCGATGCCTGCTGCCCCCGCCGCTCACTATCACATGGGCGGCATCGCCACCGACCTGTCCGGCCGCTCCTCGCTGCCCGGCCTGTGGGCGGTGGGCGAGGCTGCTCGCACCGGAGTGCACGGAGCCAATCGCCTCGCCAGCAATTCGTTGTTGGAGGGGGCGGTGTTCGGCCGCAGGGCGGCCCTCGACATCAAGGCCTGCGTCACCGTCGCCGCAGTGGATGCCGCGGTGCTGCGGGAGGCGAATCCTCCCGGCCCCGAACCCGACCCACAGCCGGATGTGATCCAGGCCTTGCGCGAGTTGATGTGGGACAGGGTCGGCCTGGTTCGCGACCACGACGGCCTGATGTCGGCGCTGGAGGAGATGGATCGCCTGGCAGAGAAACTCGACAGAGGGGTATCGGTGGGCCGCAACATGGTGACCGCCGCCAGGGTGATTGCCTCGGCCGCCCTGCTGCGCACCGAGAGCCGTGGCGGGCATTTCCGCACCGATTTCCCCGAGACACTCCGCTGGTGGAAACGCCCCATCGTCGTCAACCCATGACCGATCTGCGCCCCCCTGTTCCCCTGCTGTACCGGCCCGTCATCGAGGCGGCGCTGCGCGAGGACCTGGGCCTGGCCGGGGACCAGACCACCGATGCGGTGGTCCCCGCCGAAGCCACAGCCACCGCTGCGGTGGTCGCCAGGGAGGCCGGCGCGATCGCAGGGATCGAGATCGCCTGCTCGGCCTTCACCCTGATGGATGATCGGGTCGAGATCGAGATCCTGATTCCCGACGGCACCGCCGTGGAGGCCGGGACCACTCTGGCGGAAGTGCGCGGACCCGCCAGGGCGATCCTCTCGGCAGAGCGGGTGATGCTGAACCTGCTGGGCCGGATGTGTGGCATTGCCACCCTGACCGCCCGGGTGGTTGCCTCCGTCGAAGGCACCGGCGCGGCCATCGCCTGCACTCGCAAGACCACCCCGGGGTTGCGGGCGCTGGAGAAGTATGCGGTCAGGGCCGGGGGAGGGGTCAACCATCGGTTCGGTCTCGATGATGCGGTGCTGATCAAGGACAACCATGTGGCTGTGGCCGGAGGGGTCGCCCCCGCCGTTGCAGCCGCGAGGCAGGCAGTCGGCCACCTGGTCAAGATCGAGACCGAGGTGGACACACTGGTTCAGTTGGCCGAGGCGTTGGAGGCCGGGTCCGATGCCGTGCTGCTGGACAACATGGGCCCGGGCACTCTGCGCAAGGCGGTCGAGATGACCGCAGGCCGCATCCCGCTGGAGGCATCGGGCGGGATAACCCCGGACAACGTAGGGGAGATCGCCGCCACCGGGGTGGATGTGATCTCGCTGGGGTGGCTCACCCACAGCGCCGCCTCGCTCGACGTGGCGCTGGACATCGTCATCTGAGCGGCAACCCGTTCGTTCTCTGTGGCGAGGGATCACCCCGCCCGAGCCCGCCACCTCCGGGAGGCCGTCGGGCGACTCACTGAGGGCGCCCCGGGGATGTGACGCCGGGTCTTGGTACGATCCCGCCCGTGGAGTACCAGTCGCTGAACCGGAAGTATCGGCCGCAGCGCTTCTCTGAGATCATCGGCCAGGATCATGTGACCCTGACGCTGGCCCGGGAGGTGCAGCAGGGCAAGGTGGCCCACGCATACCTGTTCTCCGGACCGCGGGGTACCGGCAAGACCACGACGGCCCGCATCATCGCCAAGGCCCTCAACTGTGAGGACCGGGGCATCGACGGCGAACCCTGCAACGACTGCAACTCCTGTGCCGGCATCACCCAGGGCACATCGCTCGATGTGATCGAACTGGACGCAGCCTCACACAACAAGGTGGAGGATGTCAGGGAGATCAGGACGAACGTGGGGACCGTCGCCTCGGTGGGTGGCGCTCGCCGGGTCTACATCCTGGACGAGGCCCACATGCTGTCCCGGGCGGCCTCGAATGCTCTGCTGAAGACGTTGGAGGAACCACCAGAGCACGCCCACTTCGTGCTGGCCACCACCGAGCCGTACAAACTCCTGCCCACCATCCGCAGCCGCACCCAGCGTTTCGACTTCCATCCGGTCGGCAGTGAGGTGCTCATCGGCCACCTGACTCGCATTTCAGGGCTCGAGGACTTCCAGGCCGAGCCCGGAGGCCTGTCGCTCATCGCCCACCACGCCCGTGGTTCGGTGCGTGATGCCCTGGGCTTGCTGGAGCAGGTGGCTGCGCTGGGGGCAGGCAAGGTGGAGGCCGGGGATGTCACCAGGGCGCTGGGCCTGGCGGACACGGAGGCCTTTTCGAGGCTGGCCACTGCGATGATCGGCCGGGATGCCCCTGCCGCCTTGTCTCTGGTCGCCGAGATCTCGGGGCAGGGTGCCGACCTGCGGCGGTTTGCAGCCGATTCTCTGGAGTTCTTCCGGGGGGTGTTCCTATCCCAGTACACCCCGAACCTCGAGGAGATCGTGGACGAACCGGCCGATGTCCTGGAAGAGTGGCGGGCCCAGGCCCGGGTCCTGGAGCCGGGTGATGTGCTGCGGGCCATCGACCAGTTGGGTGACGCCCTGGTGGCGCTGAGGGAAGGCCGGGAGGAGCGCCTGGTGCTGGAGTTGGCCCTGCTGCGGTTGGTCCGCCCCGAGACCGCTGCCGACCCGGTGTCGCTGGCAGCCAGGCTCGAACGGCTCGAGGACAGGCTGCGGTTGCTGCAGGAGAGGGGTTCGATCGAGGCTTCTCCAGCGGTTCCATCCCCCGCACCCATCCCCAAACCCGCAGCGGCGCCCAAGCCCGCTCCCGCCTCGACCCCTGCGCCGGCCGGGCTTACGCCTGCAGAGACCGCTCCCAAGACCGGTTCGGAGCCGGGGGAGCGCCCGGACCCGGCATCGGCAGGGGAGGCCGCCGTCCCCTTCACTCCCGCCCCGGATGCGACTCCCGCCCAGACTGCGCAACCCGTTCCCGCGGCACCGCCTCCGGAGAATCTCGACTTGGCTGCCGTAGATGCGATCTGGCCCCAGCTGATCTCCCGAGTGAGGGAGGAGGCAGGCCCCCGGCGGTATGCGCTGTTCCGGGAGACCCGGCCCGTCGGGGTCGAGGGTTCGCTGGTGGTGCTGGGGATAGGTGCCCATCTGCCGTTCCACCTCGCCCAACTGCAAGAGGATGACCGGCTCAACGCCGTGGTCACCGCGGCGGCCGGCGAACTGCTGGGTGGGCAGGTCACCATCACCTACCGGCCGGTCAACGGCGACCCCGAACCGGTCGCCGAGGCAGAGGAAGAGATCCCTGCTAGGGCCCCGGACAAGGACGACCTCGCCGAGGCCGGCGATGGGGGCATCGACCCCACCGATCTGGTCGTGGATGGGCTGAATGGAGAGGTCGTCGAAGACTGATCCCCCGGGGGTTTCGTCACGGCCCGCTGATAACCTTGTCGCCTATGGCAAAGAAGGGCCGGAGGCCAACACCGCGCAGCGCCGTCCCCCGGGGCGGCACCCCGGCTATGCCCGACATGCAAGCGCTGATGGCGCAGGCCGCCGAGATGCAGGCATCCCTGGCCGGCAAACAGCGGATTCTCGCCGAGCAGACCTACGAGGGCAGCGCCGGCGGCGGCGTGGTCACCGCCGTCATCACCGGGGCCGGTGACCTGGTGTCGGTGGAGATCGACCCTTCGGTGCTCGATCCCGATGACCCCGAACTGGTGGGCGACCTGGTGGTGGCTGCCGTCAATCAGGCCACCGCCGAGATGAGGGAGGCCGCTGCATCGGTCATGGGCCTGCCGGCCCTGCCCGAGGGGTTGGACCTGGGGTCACTGGGCATGGGCGACCTGGGCGGCCTTCTCGGATGATGTTCGAACCCCCCATCCAGGTGCTCATCGACGAGTTGGCTCGCCTGCCCGGCATCGGCCGCAAGAGCGCTCAGCGACTTGCCTTCCACTTGCTGCACGTCGAGGAGGAGGACGCCCGCCGTCTGGCCGAGGCAATCGTGTCGATGCGCACCGAGGTGCGGCTGTGCAGCAGGTGCTTCAACGTCACCGACGCCGAGGAGTGCTCCATCTGCCGCGATCTACGGCGTGATTTGTCCTCGATGTGTGTCGTCGAGCGGCCGCAGGACATCGTGGTGGTGGAGCGGACTCAGGAGTTCCGGGGCCGGTATCACGTGCTGGGCGGTTCGATCTCGCCCATCGAAGGGGTGGGGCCCGATCAGTTGCGCATGAGGGAATTGGCCGCCCGCATCGACGATGAGAAGGTCACCGAGGTGATAGTCGCCACCAATCCCACCGTCGAGGGTGACACGACCGCCCTGTATCTGGCGCGCATCCTCAAGCCCCTCGGGGTGAGGGTCACCCGATTGGCCAGTGGTCTGCCGGTGGGTGGCGACCTCGACTACGCCGACGAGTTGACGCTGGGCCGGGCCCTGGTGGGCCGGCGGGAGATGTAGGGCACCGAAGCCACGGCCCGGAATCCCCGGCACCACAGCACATCGTCGGCCGTGCTGGGCTCAGGGCAGGTATTGCTCAACGATTCCGGTGGCCTCCCCATCGTTCACATACAGCCACACGGGGCAGTAATCGCACGGGTATGGCACATAGGAACCGGGGTGCGGCCAGGCGGCGAGGGGGATCTCGTCCGGGATCCCCGGGTTGCCGGAAGTCATATCGATGTACCAGACCCTCGCGGTGGTGGCGACCGGCACCGGGTAGGTGTTGGGGTTCAGGTTGCGGACGTAGAAGTCGATGGCCACCACGCCGTCCTCGGCTGCCTTGGCATCGGCTACCGGCCAGGAGTAGAAGCATACGAGATCGAAGCCGATGGTGCCGGATGAGAGGGTTTCGGCATACCCGAGCCAGACCCCGTCGGGCAGGAGGCCGGTGCCACCGGTCACGCACCCCGACCCGTGAGCATCGAGGCTGCCCGGGTAGGGGTCAGGGAAGAAGTTGCCCTCGTCCACCAGGTAGGGCCCTCCTGCCGGCACTGTCGTGGCGGTCGTCGTAGTCGTGATGGCGGTTGTAGTGGTGGGGGCTGCAGTAGTGGTGGTCGGGGGCAAGGTGGTGGTCACCGGCGTCGAAGGGGGCGGCGGCGGAGCGGCGGTGGTGGAAGGTGGGGCAGAGGTCGCCGTTGTCGCGGGCGCCGTAGTCACCGCTGTGGTGGTCAGCGCGGATCCATCGTCGCCGCAGGCGGTAGCCGCCAGGGCCATGGACATGAGCAGCAGCACGATCCGTCTCACTTCGGTCCTCCTTGCCGATCTCCGGTTCAACGATACATCCGCAGGTGTTGTGGTTTTCTCATCACGAGTCATCACCCGGTCCACGCCCGGAGCGGTAGGCAGCCAGCCAGAGCATCCCCATCACCCCGAAGGCGATGGCCGATGTTATCCGCTCACCCGTGGCCTCCACCATCACCATCCGGACGACGAACACCGCAGCGGCTGCCAGTGACAGCACTCCCAGCAGCAGGAATCCGCTGCGGGGGAACCCGCGGCCGGTCATAGGCCTCCTTCTTTCGCTTCCCATATTGCAGCATCACATACGTTCGGTACAGGGTCGAATGGCCCGGTGTGGTATCCCTGCCTGGTGCACATCTATCTACTCGAGCCCTATTTTGCAGGCTCCCATCGCCAGTGGGCCGAAGGGTTCCGGGATCACAGTGCCCACGAGGTGCACCTGGTCACCCATGAGGGGCAGTTCTGGAAGTGGCGATTGGGGGGCGGGTTCGTCACCATCGCCGAGGAGTTCGCCGCCGCCGTCGCCGAGCACGGCCCGCCCGATCTGGTGCTGGCATCATCGATGCTGGACCTGGCAGGCCTGCTCGGTCTCGCCCGCCGTACCGTGGGGAATGCCCCGGCGGCGGTCTACTTCCACGAGAACCAGGTCACCTATCCGGCGGCCGGGCGCACCCGGGTCGAGGCGGCGCAGGGCATGGTCAACTGGTCGTCACTGCTGGCGGCCGATGGGGCGGCCTTCAACAGCGCCTTTCACCGTGAGGCCTTCTTCGACGCACTCCCGGTTCTGCTGGGGTCCGCGCCCGACCGGCGTCACGATCATCTGATCCCGGCCGCCCGGGAGCGGTCCGTGGTGGTCCCGGTGGGTGTCGATCTGCTGCGGATCGGCCCACTGCGGGATAGGGACGGTGCAGCCACCATCCTGTGGAATCACCGCTGGGATCCCGACAAAGCGCCCGGCGAAGCCCTGGAGGCGCTTGGGGTGCTGGCAGCCGAGGGTCTGGATTTCCGGGTGGTGCTGGCGGGGGAGTCATTCGTGGGCCAATCGGCGGAGCACCGGACCGCCATCGAGGCATTGGGCGACAGAGTGGTGCATCAGGGCTACCTGGACGATGCCGCCTACGTCGATGCACTGCACTCGGCCGATGTCGTGGTAGGCACTGCTCGGCAGGAGTTTTTTGGGGTGTCGGTGGTAGAGGCGATGTATGCGGGGGCGTTGCCGGTGCTGCCCGACCATCTGGTCTATCCGGAGCGAATCCCCGCCGGCCTGGAGGGCACCTGTCTGTACCGGACACATCGGCAACTCATCGATCGGCTCAGGATGGTGATTGCCGATCCGGCGATCGCCCGCCGATCGGCCGGCGTGGTCCGGGCGGCCGTGGAGAGATACGACTGGTCGGTGGTGGGTCCCCAGACCGACGTCTGGTTGGAAGCGGTCGCCGTCCGGTGACTGCTGCGGCCAGCCTTCCGTCGGCCGTGGCGAACGATTCGGACCCGTTCAGAAGTACCGATCGACATAGGGGAAGAAGGCGGCGATGGTCAACGGGGACACGACCGCCAGCAGGGCCATCACCCCCAGTCGGGTGCGACTGCGGTAGCGGGGGCACACAACCGCTCCCGTGATCAGCACGATGGCCTGTGATGCCAACAGCACCAGCCAGGCAGTCGTCACTCCGGTGTCGCAGGTTGAATCGGTGCATCCGTCTGCGGCGAGGCCGGACATGAGCGACAAGAATCCGACCAATCCCAACCACACCCACATCAGAACCAGGACGCCGCGAGAAGCCGCCGATCGTCCCGTCGGCCCCTCTGAGTCCACGACCATTTCCAGCCCCCGATCGTTTCTCGATTCGAGTATTGCCCAAAACCCTCCTCTGCTGCCAGAGTCGGAAGAGACATGAACCCGTCGGCTCCGGTTGCCTGTTCGCCGAGGAGGTTGGGCCCCTTCCGTCACCGGCCCGGGGCCGGTACCCCGCGCCCCTGCAGGAATCACTACATGCCACTCCTGTGTTTCTCGTCCATGGTTCCCCGGGGAGAGGATCGTGAACCCGTTGACCCACGTGCCACCATGGAGGGGTGTGCTCGGCGTGCTCTACCTCGCTGCAGCGGTTTTCAACGCGGTGTTCACGCTCCCGAGGAGTCATGAGTTGCACGGCTACGCCGAGGGGGCATGGTTCGGGGTCCTCGAGGACCTCATGTGGGATGTCTTCTTGCCCAACGGTGAGGTGTTCATGGGCCTCGTCATTGTCTTCGAGGTCGCTGTTGGTCTCGTCATTGTCAGCAAAGGGAGCCGGGTGGACGTTGGGGTGTTGGCCTCGGTCCTGTGGGTTCTCGTCATCCTTCCTTTCCTTGCCTACCCGTACCTGCTCATGAACATCGGGTTGGCGGTGGTCCAAGGCACCATCTTGCTCCGGCGCTACCCGAACTCGATGTGGGGTCTCTTGCGCCCACAGAGAGCCGTCGCCTCGTAGACCTGGATGAGCGTCGCCTGGGCCGCCGCCACCCAGGCATAGCCTCTCGGGAGAGGTGAGGGATGCTGAAGCACATCTGACTCCGTCCCGCCCCGGGCAGCCCCGACCTCCACCACCACGGAGGGCGCCGCCGCCGATACCTCCGCCCAG
>CBDUUY010000018.1:0-15692 GCA_965370535.1 uncultured bacterium | reverse complement strand
CCACCGACCCCGCCACCAGCAGGACCGGACCATCCCACCACACCCCAAAACCCCCTCGACAAACCAAACACCCACAAGTAAGGGGGAAGGTTCTGATCTAGTGGTGCGTTGCCCACCCGGGTTGCTTACGATGCCAACTGATCACCGATGACCAAGGAGAACCCGCCATGCCGGCCGAGATCGGATCGCCTGCCCCCGCATTCAGCCTCCCGGATCCCTCCAAGGACAAGCTCTCACTCGACGACCTCAAGGGCCGCAAGACGCTGGTCGTCTTCATCCCGTTCCCGTTCACCGGCAACTGCGAGGCCGAGTTGTGCACCCTGCGGGATCATCTCGCCGACCTGAACGAACTCGACGCCAACGTGGTGGCCATCACCTGCGACACACCATTTGCCAATGGTGCCTGGTCGAAGCAGAACGGCTTCGGGTTCCCGGTGCTGTCGGACTTCTGGCCGCACGGCGAGGTCTGCAAGGCCTACGGGGCATTCAACGAGGCAACCGGCAGCGCCAACCGCACCACCTTCGTGCTCGACGAGGCCGGTGTGGTCCGTCGGATCATCGCCACCGAGTCGCTGGCCGTCACCCGCGAATACGACGCCTACGTGGAAGCGCTGGGCGAGATCTGACGGGTGGATGCCGTCTCTCTTCCCATCTGCGGTGCGGGAGAGAACCCGATCCTCAGCCCTGTTTGCATATGGGCAGGCGGACCCGGAACGTGGTGCCGATCCCCAGCCTGGATTCGACGGTGATGTCGCCACCGTGATTGCGGGCGATGTGGCGGGCGACGGACAGGCCGAGGCCTGTGCCTTCCGTCCCACCATCGGTTCTGTCTACCTTGTAGAAACGTTCGAAGATCCTGGGTAGATGGCTCTCGGCGATGCCGATTCCTTCGTCCTCGACTGTGATCACCAACGCGTCGCCGGTGATCGTGGCTCCCGCCGACACCAGGGGCCTTCGTTCTGTGCGGTCGGGGTGGCTGTATCGGATGGCGTTCTCGATGAGATGGGAAAACATCGTCTGCAACTGGCGGCGATCCCCCAGGACGACTGCCCCGGAAGGGAACGTCTGGACATCGAGGTGGACACCCTTCTCGGTCGCCACTGGACCCAGTTCTGCAGCCACATCCGCCAACACGGCGTCCAGGGGAATGGGACCCCTGGCCCTCCCGGGCGCCTCGGCCTGGGACAGATCGAGCACACCCTCCACGAGTTCGGATAGCCGGTCTGCCCGGGCGCGGAGTTGATCGGCAAGGCTCGCTGCGACTTCGGGGTCTCCCAGGTGATCGGCGAGCGTGCCGGTCAACGCCGCCAGTTCCGCCAGCGGCGACCTCAACTCGTGTCCAACGTTGGCGATGAAGTCGCTGCGCATTGCCTCGACCCGCCGTGCTTCGGTCACGTCCTTGACATAGGCGACCGATCCCACGCTCTCCACACCGTGCTCCAGAGGCAGGGCGCCGATCTCGAGGTGCCGGTGTTTGGGTGAGTGCAACTCCACTTCCCGGTGCACCGGACGACGACCGAGGATCGCCGACTCGATGGCCTGGCGGGTGCCGGAGTCGGCCACGACCTCTCCATGCCGGACGCCCAGATATCGAGAGGCTGCTTCATTGGCATTCAGAACCGCACCGTCGTCGTCGGTGAGCAGGATGCCTATCGGGGCCTGAGCGACGGCGCCTGCCAGGCGGGCCCGGCTCCGCTGTGCGGCCCCGGTGCTCTCCTCGAGTTCCGTGATCGCCTGCCGCAGAGCGGGGATGCGCCGCCACCAATGCCCTGCGGGGGCACCGCCGATCCTGGTGAGCGCATGATCGACGGATCGCGAAAGCCGCCTCAGGCGAATGGCGGCGATCAGCGCAATGAGCAGCGCTGCGATGGCGACGCCGCCTACGACCAGGACGGAAGTGTCCACGACGGCGACTATAGGACGGGTGCATCGCCGGGGATGTATACCCGACGCCGCCTCAAGTGGGGAGTGCGATCATCAGCCGAATAGGCGGCGCCAGAGGCGCACCAGGAAACCCCGTTCACCGGGGGCCGGCAGGCGCTCCAGCACCTCGCGCAGATGATCCGGCGGCAGATCGCCTACCAGCACATAGGTGCGGTCTGGTGCGTTCCAGTGGATCCACAGGCTCGTCGGGGTGACGATGCGGCGGTAGGTCTTGCCGCCGACCTCGAATTCGGTCGCCTTGTCGAACGCCGGAGGCCGGTCGGCACGGCCGACCTCGAAGACCGAGAAGGAGAACAATCCGTCCGTGTAGAAGGCGTGGACCGCTCCGGGACCTGCGTCGTAGACATCGGCCCTGCGGTAGCCGGCGACCGACTCGGGCAGCGAAGCCGGGGCGCTCATACGGCTCGCCCTGTTCATCACTTCCACCTCGGGCATGGTGTCGGGCATCTCCTGGGCCTCCGGGGTGAACGAGACCAGGGCGGCCGTCCGGAACACGGTGCCATCGGCGTCGAGCACCTCGGTCAACAGCGGGACGGTGCTCTCTGCGTCGATGATCATCCGGGCCCGAGGTCTGCCGTCCTCAATGACCGTCATGACCAGGGCCGGGCGGCCGAGATGTACGGTCGCGACGGTTGCGCCGAGCGAGTACCGCTCGCTGACGGCCCAGGCGGCCCATTCGTCCACCTCCGTCCCGTACCAGTTAGATCCGGAGCGGATCGCCGACACGCCATCTTGGGCCATGGCATCCCCGTCGGGGCCGTGCACGATCGACATCCCCGCCGACCGGGCCACCTCGTAGGTGGCAGCCGCCGAGTCACTGCCCCAGGAGCACATGACGATGCCGTTGCCGTGGAACTCTGCGTTTGCCGCCTGCTCCACCATGTCGGCGACCGTGTCCATGCCGGCAGGCGTCTCGTCGGCCATTGCGGTCCCGATGTGCGGCAGGGCAAGGAGGCCGGCGGCGACGGCTACGGAGACGATCCTGCGGAACCTCATGGCCCCTCCAGCACGGCGCGCACCGTGGTGAAGCCCGGTTGCACCACCACTCTGGCGGTGTGCCGCTCGGCCAGCGTGTCCAGGTCCATCGGCACAGGGCGGGTCCCCGGGCCCACGACCAGGCCGGTCGCCAGGGCGAGCGCTGCGATTCCTGCGGCCGCCCATCTCCACACCGGGCGTAGGAAACGAACCTCGCCGGTGACGGCAGGTTCGTCGGTGAACAGGATCGCCGGAGGTTCGATCAGCGGCAGTGAACGCAGCGAGGCGCGGGTCGATGCGATGGCTGCAAACTCGGATCGGCAGGCATCACACACATCGAGATGGGTGGCGATCGCCCGATGGTCTTCGGGTGCGAGTTCGCCGTCCAGGTAGGCGGACAGCAGGTCACCGGGATGTTTCATCTGAGGTGCTCCCTCATCATGGCCCTGCCCCTGTGGATACGGCTGCGCACCGTGCCGACCGGCACCCCCGCCGCATCGGCGATCTCGTCGTAGGAGAGCCCGACCACATCGCAGAGGACGACCGCTTCCCTGAAGTCGTAGGGGAGGGCCAGGAGGGCGGCCTGGACCTCCTCACCGAGTTTGGCCGTCGCCAGGACCTCGTCGGCACCGGGGGTGGTGTCGAATGCGATGCGGTCGTCGTCGGGCAGGGGGACCGTGGGACGGCGCTTGCGGCGGCGGGTCTCGTCGATGAAGGCATTGCGGGTGATCCTCCACAGCCATCCATCGAACGAACCGGGGCGGTAGGAGTGCAATCCCTTGCGAACCCGCAGCAGGACCTCCTGTGACAGGTCGAGAGCGTCATCCCGATTGCCGGTGAGGCGGTATGCGAAGTTGTAGATCTTGCGGCCATACCTCTGGGCGACCTCTTCCCAGGTGGGGGTTGCGTCATCCATCAAGCGCCATCCTCAACAACGCTTCCGGGGAACGGCGAGTTCCCGGCAGGGAGCGGAGCGGACTGAGACACAGGCGGATCTCCAGGATGGCCGGGTGAAGGACGGACCGCTCAACCCAACGCCAGAGTATCTATGACGCGCTGCACCCGTTCCCGGGTGATGTAGCGGGCCCGCGGGTCACGCCGTTCCCTGTCGTAGACATCGAATGGGCAGTACTTCTCGGTTATCAGCAATGCCCTGTCGGTGCCCGAGGTGGCGAAGTCGGCGGCAAAACGGCGGACATCGGCCTCAGCCAGCTCCGGGTGATCGCCGCTGTGGTGCGGGACGATCCTCACCATGGTGTGGTGGCCTCCACCGATCACCGTGTATGTGTCGTCGTCGATGGCAGTGACCGTAGACCCCGTGAACCGCATGATGCCCAGAACCATGTCTCCGATCTCGGCCCGGTCGGGGTCGATGCCCTGGGCACGTAGCCCTGCTTGCACGGCGGCGGGGATCTGCACTTCGGCGGCCAGAGGCGCCAGCGAGTTCCCTCCGGTTCTTGCTTCCAAACCCGGAGCATGCTCCGGCAGGTTCGAGATGTGGTCGAAGGGGTCGAACGAGTGATCGGAGCCGAGGCCGGGGATGATCACCGGCACGGTCGCCGGTGGCAGTTCACCCGGCGTCTCGAGTGAAATCGACCCCACCTCGATCCACCGGTCGCCCCTCCTGCCGAGAGCGGCGACCCTGGTCACCTCGTCGATGGGCAGTTGGTCGCGCTTCTCTCTCACCACCTCGATGGCCTCGCGGATCAGAAGATCCCGGAGCACCTCGTCCACCTCGCCATCGGGGAGAGGCACATCGAAGCACACCGCGGCGGTGTCTCCCTTCACATGGAACTCGGCGATGGGGGGAGCGGGGTGAGGCCGGGGGGTCGGTGCCTCAGCGGCCGGTGCTGTGATGCCCATGCTCCGCAGCACGAGGATTGCGATGACGATGGCGGCGATCGAACCCACCACGATGGCGATGGCGGTACCCATTGCGTGTCACTCCCTCAGTGGAACCGGCGTCATTGTACGGCCCGGACCCGCCCGTTCCCGGGGAAACTCAGGAGGCCCGGCGTGCGGCTGCGATCTGACGTTCCCGCCGGATGCGACGCCGCTCCCTTTCGCTCAACCCGCCCCAGATGCCGAACTTCTCGCCGGTGGTGATGGCGAACTCCAGGCACTCGCCGCGCACCTGGCATTCCCTGCAGATCCCCTTGGCCGTCCGGGTGGACGCTCCCCTCTCGGGAAAGAACAGATTGGCATTGGCTCCCTTGCAGTTGGCGTTGTCTTGCCACGCAAGTCGTTCATCGAAGCCGAGGGCTTCTTTCAGATCTTCTAGCACTAGCTCGCCTCCGAACTACAACAGTGAAACTACGCCAATGTAACTAGTCCATTATTGCGCGCGGTCCGCGCGCATGTCAAAGGCGCGATGTGTGAATTACCTTGATGTCATTAGGGGGAGTGCGCGCGGACCGCGCGAATCGAGCGTTAGATCTCGTCGGAGAGCAGCACACGGGCCGCCCAGCCAACCGGGTCTTGCAACTCGGTGATGCTGGGCAGGGACCCGGGGCCCTCCCAGAGTCGGGATAGGGATTGCAAGCCCCAGCGGCGCTCGATGTCATCACAGAAATCGACTGCTGCGGCGGCCAGGGATCGATCGAACTCAATGCCCAGCATCTGTCCGAGTGCCTGTTCGGGGCCGCCGTCGATGTGCCGGGATGCTGCAGCCCGTCTGATGTCACCGAGGTCGGGGAGCATGGTGCCGGCGGCGGCGGCTGCGACGGCCTCGCCGTGGCCGTCGAGCAGGGCCAGCATCGCCAGGAGATCGTCGCGAATGCCGTCTGTCTCCGGACTGGTCTCGAAGCCGCCCAGCCCACCCGGCTCGGCCATCATCCGCTCCAGTTCGGCTGGATCCTGCAGGCTCTGCAAGCGGTCCTGCAGGTGCTCGGGCCGGAACTCCAGACCGCGGATGTAGCGGCCGACCAGGCCGGCGAGGTGACCCTGCACCCAGGGCACAGCAAACTGGGCCTGGTGGGCCGTTTCTCTCAGCACGGCCCACAACCGGGCCTGGCGCACGTCGAGTCCCTCGTTCGAGGCGAGCGCCTCCAGGTTGGGGACCACCAGATAGGAGCCGCCCCCGTCGGCGACAGGCGGCAGGCCGGCATCGAACTGGCCCAGCAATCCCTGGGCCAGTGTGCCGACCAGGCTGCCGACCTGCATGCCGACCAGCGCCGGCCCCAATTGGCCGAGGATCTGCTCCAATCCCATTGCCGGACCGGCTTCACCCCCGGACGTCCCCATCTTCTCCGCCAATGGCTCGGCGAGATAGGCATAACCCTCGACGTTGGCTGCTGCCCAGCCCCGAGGGTCGATGATGGCCGGCGGCGGTGCGGTGCCGGGGTCGAGCACACCTGATCGGCCGATCAGCATGACGGCGGTGCGGCTCAGTTCCTCATACTCCTCGGCGACCCAGGGCTCGACGGGTTCGGCTGCGCCTGCCACCGATTCGGCTATCTGGGCGGCAAGGCGCCAGTTGACCGGGCCTTCCGACTGCAGCAGTTCGGCGAGCCGGTCGAAGATGTTGTCGGTCATACACCCTCCGGGCGCTCCAGCAGGGTCACCGAGATCGTCAGCTCGGTGTCATCCCGGTTCACCACGAGATCGATCACCTGGTCCACCCGATAGAGCCGGATGGTGGTGACGAGTTGCTCCATGGTCGTGACCGGTGTCTCGTTCACCGACAGGATCACGTCGTCTGCCTCCACCCCCGCTATCGCCGCTGCCGTGTCCTCGAAGACGCTGGCGACGGCGACCCCGGCGGGGATGGTGGCCCCGTCCTGAGTCTCGGTGAAGAACGTCGAACCAGATACCCCCAGGAAGGCATGACGTGCCTCTCCGAACTCGATGAGGTCGTCGGTGATCCTGGTGACCAGTTCGATCGGGATCGCAAAGCCGAGTCCCTCAGCACCGACATCGCTGACTCCTATGGCCGTAGTGATCCCAATCAGCCTTCCCTGGTCGTCCACCAGGGCCCCGCCGCTGGAGCCCCTGGTGATCGGGGCATCGGTCTGCAGCATGCCGAACAACTCATTGTCGATCCCCGTCCGCACCCTTCGCTCGAAAGCGGATATGACACCAACCGTCACCGATGGCCCGCCCTCCAGGCCCAGCGGGCTCCCTATGGCGATTGCGGTGTCGCCGATCGCCATGGTGCGAGTGGAGCCGATCTCGACGGCCGTCAGGTCGGCGCCGGTGATGCGCAGCACGGCGATGTCGGTTCGGTCGTCGCTCCCCACGATCTCGGCGTCGTAGGTGCGGCCGTCGGCGAAGATCACGTGTACCTGCTGGGCTCCATCCACCACGTGGTGATTGGTGATCAGCAACCCGTCGCTCGACAGCACCACTCCGCTACCCGAGCCGTCTGCGACGAAGGCGCCGACATCGCTGGATCGCACCTGGACGGTGACGATCGACGGCAGGACCCGGCGAGCTACCGCTGCGGCGGTGGTCCCGCTCTCTGCGGGGCTGAGGATCTCGGTGGCGACCCGTTCGACGATGGTCACATTCGAACTCTCGACGGAGGTGTCGTCGAGGATGAGGAGAGTCCCGGTGGCGGCTGCGGCACCCACCAGAGCCGCCAGCACCACTACGCCGGCCATCTGCCAGAATCTCCGGCGATGGGAGGGTGGGCCGCGGCCCACTGTCGGCGATGAAGATCCAGGGGGCGTGTCCGTCCATGATCTGGCGACCACGTAGCGATGTTCGGGGGCTTGCTGCTTCTCAGAGGCCGACGGTTCCTGGTGACCGTCATCGAAGGGGTCTGCGGAGTCCAAGGAGATGGCCCACGGTTCGGGGTCGGGGCCGCTGCCGCTTCCGATGGGCGGGTCTTCGGGGGGCAGGGTCGGGTAATCGGTAGTGTCGGACACGATATGGATTCTATGACCGGACGTGATGTAGCGGACCGGGGCCCGGAGGTGGAGGTCTCCGCACACCCCATCGTGCCGGGTGACCTGCTCGCCAGGGTTGCCAATCCGGCGGCGGGGGCGGCCGTGTTGTTCCTGGGCACGGTCCGGGACCACTCGCCGGGCCGTGACGGCGTGTCGTTGCTCGAGTACGAGGTCTACGACCGGGTCGTCGAGGAAAAGATCGGTGAGATCGTGGCCGAGGCACGGGAGAAGTGGCCGTTGACCGGCGTGGCGGTGACCCATCGGCTGGGCGCTCTGGAGGTGGGGGAAGTGGTGGTTGGGGTGGCGGTGAGTTGTGCTCATCGGGCGGACGCCTTCGAGGCCGGCCGCTACGTCATCGATGAGTTGAAGCGGCGGGCGCCCATCTGGAAGAAGGAACATTGGCAGGGACGGGCGGAGTGGGTCCGGGAGGGGGGCCACCCGGCGGTTTGAGCGATGCCGGGTTCGGGTTGTACGCTTGCGCAGTCCCAGGGAGGAGCGGAGCGACCGGTGCTGGAGGTCAAGAACCTCGAGGTGGTCTACAGCGACGTGATCCTGGTGCTGCGCGGTATCTCGGTGATCGTCCCCGACGGAAAGATCGTTGCGCTGCTCGGCGCCAACGGCGCAGGCACGACAACCATCCTCCGGGCCGTCAGCGGTTTGCTGGACGTCCACAACGGGGACGTCACCAAAGGCGAGATCCTCCTCGACGGCCGACCGATCCACGGGATGTCGGCGGCCAAGATCGTGCGCCTCGGCGTCAGCCAGGCTCTGGAGGGCCGCCGCATCCTGGCCGAGATGTCGGTGGAGGACAACCTGCGTCTCGGCGCCCACACCAACCGCAAGGAGATGGCCTCCAACTTGGACCGGGTCTACGACCTGTTCCCGCTCCTGGCAGACCGCTCCAAATCCACCGCCGGCTACCTCTCCGGTGGAGAGCAGCAGATGCTGGCCATCGGGAGGGCGTTGATGTCTTCGCCGCGTTTCCTGCTGTTGGACGAACCGAGTCTGGGCCTGGCCCCGCTGCTGGTGCAGCAGATCCGGGACATCATCGTCGAGATCAACGACCAGGGGACCGGTGTGCTGCTGGTGGAGCAGAACGCCATGATGGCGCTGTCGATTGCCGACCACGGTTTTGTGATCGAGACCGGCAAGATCGTCATGGACAAACCGGCCTCCGAGTTGCTCGAGGACGACGATGTCCGTGAGTTCTATCTGGGCCTCAGCGACGAAGCCGCCCAGTCCTTTGCCGAGGTGAAGCACTACAGGCGCAAGAAACGGTGGCTCTCGTGAGATCCCTCATGCTGCACGAGGTGCTGCCTCGCCGGGAGGACGTGTCGGGCCCGATCCTCGAGGTAGACGACATCCACCTCGGGTTCGCCGGGGTCAAGGCCATCGACGGCGTGTCCTTCGCCGTCCAGAACGGAGAGATCTTTGCGGTGATCGGCCCCAACGGGGCAGGCAAGACGTCGATCTTCAACAGCATCAGCGGCGTCTACCGGCCCCAGGAGGGGTCGATCCGCTTCATGGGGCACGAGTTGATCGGGATGAGACCCGATCGTGTCGCCGATCTAGGTGTTGCGAGGACCTTCCAGAACATCGAGTTGTTCCCGCAGATGACCGTGCTCGACAACCTGATGCTGGGCCGCCACAAGCACGTCGGGTACGGAACGATGGCCGCCATGATCCGTGTCGGCAAGGCATCGCGAGAGGAGGCGCGTAACCGCCAGGTCGTCGAGGGCATCATCGAGTTCCTCGAGATCCAACAGTTCCGCAAGTCGTACGTCGCGATGCTGCCCTACGGGATCCAGAAGCGGATCGAACTGGGCAGGGCGCTGGCTATGGAGCCTCGCCTGCTGATGCTCGACGAACCGGTGGCGGGCATGAACCTCGAGGAGACCGAGGACATGGCCCGATTCATGACGGATATCAAGCGGGAACTCGGCATCGGCCTCATCCTCGTCGAGCACGACATGCGCATGGTCATGGATCTGGCCGACCACGTGCTGGCACTCGATTTCGGCAAGCCGATCGCCATGGGCCTCTCCGCCGAGATCCAGTCCCACCCCGACGTGGTCAGGGCCTATCTGGGCGAGGAGCACGCCGTCGCCGACGACGCCGGAGGTGCTGCATGACCACGACCATCCCCAAACCGGAGGTGGTCGGTGCGGAGACCCCTGCCGGTCTGGTGCGGGACCATGCCGAGCACCGCTCAGGCGATATCGCCCTGCGGGTCAAGAGCCGCGGTGTCTGGCGTGAGATCACCTGGGCCGACTACTGGGAGAACGTCGAGACGTTCGCCCACGCCTTGCTGGCATCGGGGATCAACGAGGGGGACCGGGTCGCCATCCACAGCGAGAACAACCCCGAGTGGGTCTACGCCGACGTCGGGGCGATAGCCGTCAGGGCCGTCTGTATGGGCCTGTACCCGACCAACCCCTCGGCCGAGGTCGAATACCTGCTGGCCGATTCCGGGTCCCGCCTCCTGGTGGTCGAGGATCAGGAGCAGGCCGACAAGGTGCTGCAGATCCCCGCCGACAAGCTGCCCGTGTTGGAGCGCATCGTCTACATCCAGCAGCGCGGCGTGGATGCCTATGACGACCCCCGCCTGATTTCGTGGGATGACTTCATGGCGTCCGGCCGTGAGCATCGGGAGGCCTTCCCCGATGCGGTGAGCCGGCGGATGGCCGAGGCCCTCGACGACGATCTGGCATACCTCGTGTACACCTCAGGCACCACCGGCCCCCCCAAGGGATCGATGCTGACGGTCCGCAACCTCCAGTTCGCCGGCCAGGTGCTCAAATCGGACGACGGCATCGTGTCGCCCCCTCCGGGCCCCGACGATCTGCTGGTCTCGTACCTGCCCCTCTGTCACATCTACGAGAAACTGTTCTCGGTTGTGTTCAGCATCTGGGTGGGTGCCCAGATCCACTTCGGGGAATCGATCGACACGTTGGTCGCCGACATGCGCGACGTGAACCCCACGGTCGTGCAGGGTGTGCCCCGTATCTGGGAGCGTATCCACGCCGCCATCCTGGTGCGGCTGGGCTCGGCGTCCCGGCTGAAGCGGATCAACGCCGTGGTCTGGCTGAAGGCGGCCGACCGCATCGGCAAGACCCTGGTCGGGAACAGCGGCAAGCACACTCCGCTGTCCCGGACCCTGCTCTTCTTCGGCGACATCTTCCTCTTCCGTTCGCTCAAGGAGAGGGTCGGCCTGCGCCGGTGCCGCTACGCCGTCACCGCGGCGGCTCCGATCGCCCCGGAGATCCTCCAGTACTTCATGGGTATCGGGGTCCCGCTCCACGAGGCCTACGGGATGACCGAGAACACCGCCATCGCCACCCGCAACGCACCCGGCCGAGTCGAGGTGGGAACCGTGGGGGAGCCCTACCCGGAGACCGAACTGATGCTGGCCCCCGGGACCAACGAGATCCTCACCAGGCATCCGGGCAACTTCGTCGGGTACTGGGGCATGCCGGAGGCGACCACCGAGACCATCGATGCCGAGGGGTGGCTCCACACCGGTGACGTGGGGGAGTGGGTGAATGGCACCCATGTGCGCATCGTGGACCGGATCAAGGACATCATCATCACCTCGGGCGGCAAGAACGTGTCGCCTTCTGAGATCGAGAACTCACTGAAGACTTCCCCCCTCGTCAAAGAGGCGATCGTCATCGGCGACGGGAGGAAGTACCTGACGGCGCTGATCGGCATCGACTTCGAGATCGTCAGCGAGTGGGCTCAGCGCAAGCGGCTCGCCCACACCACTTACCGGGACCTCTCAGAGAAGGAAGAGGTGGTGTCGTTGATGAAGAAGGTGGTGGCCGAGACCAACAGCAAGTTCTCCCGGGTCGAGCAGATCAAGAAGTTCCGGCTGCTCACCAAGGAACTGGATCACGAGGACGGCGAGTTGACAGCCACTCAGAAGGTGAAGAGGTCGATCATCGATGAGAAGTTCGGCGACCTGATCGAGTCGATGTACGGATGAGCACTCTCCTGCAAGCACTGGTCAACGGGCTGGCTCTGGCGGCGGTCTACTCGCTGCTGGCACTGGGTTTTGTGATCATCTACAAATCGATGAAGGTGCTGTCGTTCGCACAGCCGGCGCTGATGTTGTGGGGCGGTTGGTTCGTGGTGTATTTCACCAGCGCCCACGGCATGAACTTCTACCTGGCGGTGGCCCTCGCCCTGGTGATCGCAGCGGTTAGCGGGATCGTCATCGAGAGGCTGTTCCTGCGGCCGATGGTGGGCAAACCGGTCTTTGCGGTGGCGATCATGACGATCGGGATCGATCTCGTGATCCGAATCTTCTCGGGCAACTGGTACGACGTCTCCCTCCGATCGACCGGCGATCCGTGGGGCTTCAACCTCTTCATCGGCCCGGACGGCTCCGGCACTTTCTCGGTGGGCGACCTGGTGCTCAACGACAGAAGGTTGGCCGCCATCATCGTCGCCACCGTGGTCATCGTGCTCCTGCTGGCGTTCTTCCGATACTCCCGTATGGGCCTGGCGATGCGGGCGACAGCCATCGATCAGGAGGTCTCCCTCACCCAGGGTGTTTCGGTGCCGTCTGTCTTTGCCATCTCCTGGGCCATCGCCGCGATGCTGGCGACGCTGTCGGCGCTGTTCATCAGTCCCAACACCAGCACCCTGGCCCCCACCATGTTCCCGCTGGCCCTGAAGGCGCTCCCGGTGGTCGTGATCGGTGGGCTCGACTCCATCGGCGGCGCCCTGATAGCCGCGGTGATCGTGGGTATCGCCGAGGCGCTCACGATCGCATACCAGCCGACGTACGCAGAGTTCCTCGGCAGCAACTTCGCCCATGTGGTGCCCTACGTGGTGATGTTCGTCGTGCTGCTGGTGCGCCCATACGGCCTGTTCGGCATCAAGGAGGTCGAGCGGGTATGAGACAGCGGCCGGGTCTCATCGGCGACTACCGCAGCGATGCGGTCATCTTCCGCAGCGGCGTCCAGAAGACGTGGATCGGCGTGCTGGCGGCCGCCTCCGTGTTCCTCGCCTTCGGCGGGAAACTCGGCCCGATGGCACTGTCCTCGGACATGCTCCAGTTGGCGGTGGTGGCCGTGTTCGCCTCGATCGGGGCTATCGGCCTCAACATCGTCTCCGGCATGGCGGGACAGATCTCGCTGGGTCATGCGTTCTTCCTGGGCCTGGGGGCATTCACTGCCGCGGTGCTGGGCGGCGTCGAGGGCACCGCGTCGGCGCTTGACCCGGTCACGGGGGAACTGACCGAGGTCGTGGTGCTGGCCGGGTACCAGTTGGACATGATCATCTGGCTGCCGGCCGCCGGCCTGGTGGCTGCGCTGGCCGGCCTGATAGTGGCTCCGGTGGCGACCCGGTTGCGGGGGATGTACCTGGCGTTCGTCACACTAGGTCTGGTGTTCCTGGGCGATCACATCTTCCGGGAGGCAGAGTTCTTCACCGGTGGGGCGTTCGTCGGCAGGACGACCGCCGAGTTGAGCCTCGGTGGGTTCCGCTTCGACCAGCACGGCGACGTGTTCGGTGTCTATCTGGAGACGAACCAGAAACTGCTGCTGCTGGGGTTGGTGCTGCTGGTGGTGTTGGGCCTCGCCGCCAAGAACCTGTTCAGGTCGAAGGTGGGCAGGGCTATGGCCGCCATCCGGGACCGGGACATCGCTGCGGAGATCATGGGTATCAACCTGGCCCGCTACAAACTCGTCGCTTTTGTGATCTCGTCGTTCTACGCGGGGATCGCCGGGGCGCTGCTGTGGTCGGTGGTGGGCCGCCTCCAACCCGAGGAGTTCGGGTTCATGTTGTCGATCAAGTACATCGCCATGATCCTCATCGGGGGTGTGGCCACGGTGTCCGGCGCGATCATGGGCGCCTTCTTCCTCACCTTCCTGCCCAAGGTCGTGGAGTGGATGGCCGGGTTCAGTCTCGACCTCGGCTTCATGACTCTTTCTCTCCCTTTCCTCTCCGACGAGGTCGCCAGCGGCATGCTGACCGTCAGCCAGTTCGAGCAGATCCTCTTCGGCGCCATGATCATCGGTTTTCTGATCTTCGAACCCCTTGGTCTGTACGGGATCTGGATCAGGATTAGGAATTATTGGAAGGCGTGGCCCTTCTCGTACTGATCGGGGAGGTCGTTTTCCGCTACATTCGGGTTGCCAGGATCGGCGTCCCGTCAAACGGATGGGACATAGGGAGGAGAACAACACGATGAACGCACGGAGACGCTGGGTCTCAGTGGTCGGTCTGCTGCTCGCTTTTGCCTTGGTCGTTGCGGCCTGTGGTGATGACGACGCAGAGACCACGGTGACCACAGCAGTACCGGCCACCACCGCCGCGCCGACGACCACCGTGGCGCCGGCGACGACGACCACGGCCGCCCCGACAACCACCGAGGCAGGGATGGATATCGCCTACGACATAGGCGTGACCGAAGAGCCCTGCCCTGATTCAGCGAACCCCGACAACGGGTGCATCTACCTGGGCGTGATCTCGGACTTCTCAGGTCCGTTTGCAGCGTTCGGTCTGCCGCTTGCGTGGGGCAAGGACGACTTCTGGGCCCGTGTCAATGCCGACGGCGGCCTGGATGGATTCGTCATTGCCTTGACGCAGGAGAACACCGTCGACGCCGGTTATCAGGCCGATGCGCACGTTGCCGGGTATCAGCAGATTCGCGGCAATGTGGCTGCGCTCGCCGAGTCCCTCGGCACGTTGCAGACGCTGGCAGCGATCCCGCTGATGATCGAAGACAACATGGTGTCGCCGGTATCCGCGTGGTACTCCGGGTTCAGTTTTGATGACTTCGACGGCGGACTGATCCTCGAGGCCGGCAGCAACTACTGCATGGAAGCCATGAACGGCGTCGACTTCGTCATGCAGGCGAGGGAGGGTGCCGCGTTCACCTATGCGATCGTCGGCTTCCCAGGCGACTACGGCGGCGACTACGCGGCCGGCGTCAAGATCGCAGCCCAGGGCTACGGCCTCGGTGACCCGGTGTTCGAGCACGTTCAGCTGCCGATGTCGGTGGGTGGAACGCTCGACGAAGCCGTGGCGGGGATCCTTGCCACTACACCGGACGTGATCTTCGTGACCACCGGACCCACCGAACTCGCCACCCTGATGGGCGGCGTCTTCGGGGGAGGCCATCAGACCGCCATGTATGTGGGCACCGGCCCGTCGTGGCATCCCGCCCTGCTGGGCGAGGAGGCCCTGGTGCCGCTGCTCGAAGCTGCGTATTTCAACACGAGCCCGACCGGTGGCTACATGATGGACTCGCCGGGCCACGCGGCCATGCGTGAGGCGTTCGAAGCCAACGATCGGGGCACCCCGAACCTCGGCTACGTCGCCGGGTGGGCCATGTCGTACAACCTGATGGCAGTGCTGGCTCAGGCCATCGCCAACAAGGACATCACCCACGCCGGCATCGCCGCCGCGGTCGGTCAGGTCGACGCCGTGGACTACGAGGGCATGATGCCCCCCAAGTCCTTCGTCGGCACCCCGAACGAGACGGTCGAGCGCGGCAGCGTCGTGCATCGGGTCGATGCGACGTCACCCGACGGTCTGGCGCTCGCGGCCCCGCACTTCACGGGTCCGACGGCCGCCGTCTACGACTTCATCGCTCCCTGCCTGGTGCTCGGCGGCTAGGCGGAAGCGGAATCGACGACCAGAAGGGGGGGGCCCCCGGCCCCCCCGGCGGCATGGGTTAACAGCCGTGGTGCCCCCCCGCGGCGGGGGGGGTGGCCCCCCCGACCATTTTTTTTTTGTTATAAAAAATGACTATATGGTTATAGTAAAATAAATAAATCCCTGCACATAGACAGGGATTTATTTTTAGATATTAATATATTATAACATTACAATTTACATGTACAAATATCAAAATAATTGATATTTATAACA
>CBDUUY010000017.1:0-15739 GCA_965370535.1 uncultured bacterium | reverse complement strand
GGTGAACCTGATCACCGAGAACCCAGCGGCATTCGGCCAGGAGGCTCCGGAGGCTGAGATGGCATCCGCCATGGCGGCATTCGAGATGCTCGATATCGAGATGACCTACCGCATCGACGGTTTCACGATCGAGATGACATCGTGGTTCGATGCCGGCGAAGGTGTGCTGATAAGGGCCGAATGGTCGGGGCCGATGACGATGTCCATGGAGATGAAAAACCTCCCCGACGCCAGTGACATGGAGATGTCCTTCGAGATGACGATGGCCCAGACGATGCAATTGACGGACTGACCCTTCGTCTTCTCAGCAGGAGCCGCCGAGCAACGGAATCACTCAACAGATTCCTAGCGCTCCGGCCCCGGATATGCTGCGGGCCATGCCAGAAGCACCCCTGCTCGTCATCGATGATCTGCACGCCTCCGTCGAGGACGCCGCCATCCTCAAGGGCGTGTCGCTGACCGTCGAACGCGGCGAGATCCACGCGCTGATGGGACCCAACGGGTCCGGCAAGTCCACCCTCGCCAACGTGCTGATGGGTCACCCCGACTACCTGGTCACCGGCGGCCGGATCCTCTACCAAGGCGAGGACATCACTGCGTGGACCCCGGATCAGCGCGGCAGGGCCGGGATGTTCCTGGCCTTCCAATACCCCGAAGAGATCCCAGGGGTCTCGGTGGTCAACTTCCTGCGCAGCGCCCTCTCCAATCGCACGGGGACCGACTACACGGTCCTCGAGTTGCGGCTCACCGTCATGGACACCATGAAGGAACTGGGCATGGACTCCTCGTTCGCCGATCGCTACCTCAACGAAGGGTTCTCGGGCGGTGAGCGGAAACGCAACGAGATCTTGCAGATGGCAATTCTCCAACCCGAGTTGGCGATCATGGACGAGACGGACTCCGGCCTCGACATAGATGCGTTGCGCATCGTGGCAGAAGGTGTCACCAGGGTCGCATCGCCGGAGCGGGGGTTCCTGATCATCACCCACTACCAGCGCATGCTGGACTACATCACCCCCGATATCGTCCATGTGTTCATGGACGGCCGCATCGTCGAGACGGGTGGCGCCGGCCTCGCCGAGCGGATCGAAGAGCATGGCTACGACGCTTTTCGCACCGGGGCGGCCTGATGGCCGACCTGTCCCATCTGAGGGACGACTTCCCAATCCTCTCCACCGAGATGAACGGATACCCTCTCGCCTATCTCGATTCGGCCGCCACCACGCAGAAGCCCGTCCAGGTGCTCGATGCCATGGACGCCTACTACCGGACGGCCAACGCCAACGTGCACCGCGGGGCGTACCTGCTGGCGGCCCAGGCCACCGATGCCTACGAGGGGGCCAGGGTCAAGGTGGCATCGTTCGTCAACGCCGCATCTTCCGATGAGATCATCTTCTCCAGAGGCACCACCTCCGCCATCAACGCCATCGCCTACGGCTGGGGGTTGTATCGCCTGAAACCCGGCGACCGAATCCTGCTGACGATGCTGGAGCACCACGCCAATGTGGTGCCCTGGCAGCTCATCTGCAGGCACACCGGAGCGGAACTGGTGTATCTGCCCCTCACCGAGGACTACCTCATCGACACCGCCGCCCTCGAGGGGGTACTCGACGAACGGGTCAAAGTGATCGGGTTCTCGGGCATGTCGAACGTGCTGGGCAGCATCGGCCCGGCAGACGATCTGACGGCGGCGGCCCGCAGCATCGGGGCCATCACAGTGGTGGACGGAGCCCAGTTGGTCCCACACCTCCCGGTGGATGTTCAGGAGTTCGGCGCGGACTTCATTGCCTTCGGCGCCCACAAGATGCTCGGACCCACCGGGGTCGGCGCATTGTGGGGGTCGATGGAGCGCCTCGAAGAACTCGAACCCGCCGAGGGCGGCGGCGAGATGATCCGCGACGTCGGCCTCCACGAATCCACCTGGGCCGACATCCCCCACCGATTCGAGGCGGGAACACCTCCGATCGCCGAAGCGGTCGGCTTCGGCGCAGCGGTGGACTACCTCAGCGCCATCGGCATGGACGCCGTCAGAGCCCATGAGGAGTCGATCACGGCCTATGCCCTGAAGCGGCTCGCAGAAGTGCCCGACCTGCAGGTGTACGGGCCCGACGATGTGACCCGCCGGGGTGGCGCCGTCAGCTTCACCCTGGCCGACATACATCCCCACGACATCGCCACCATCCTCGACCAACAGGGGATTGCGGTGAGAGCGGGGCACCATTGCACCCGACCGCTTCACAAGATGATGAACGTGCCGGCCACCGCCAGGGCATCGTTCTACGTGTACAGCATCCCCGAGGAGGTAGACCGCCTGGTCGATGCACTCCACGAAGCACGGAGGATCTTCGGTGTCGCTTGATGAGCTCTACCGCGAGGTGATCCTCGATCACTATCGCAATCCCCGCAGGCGGGGCCGCCTGGAGCACCCCACAGCCCACGCCGAGGGCCTGAACCCGCTGTGCGGCGATGAGGTTTCCCTGGACGTGACCGTGGAGGACGGAACCGTCACCGATCTGGCGGTGACCGGGCAGGGATGTTCGATAAGCCAGGCCTCCGCCTCGATGATGGCAGAGGCAATCGTGGGCAAGACGATCGAGGAGATCGCCGAGATCTCACACCGCTTCCGCACGATGATGGACCTGGAGGAGGGCAGCGCCGGCCTCGATTCATCTCGCCCGGGCGAGACACTCGGAGACCTGGAGGCCCTGCAAGGGGTGCGCCGCTTCCCCGTCCGCATCAAGTGCGCCGCCCTCCCCTGGACCACTCTTCAGGAGGCACTCGACCAGGTCGGGTGACCGGTGTCGGGAGCCGGGATCGTGATCGTGATCGCCGACCGCCTTCTCGTCCCGCGGCGATGACCCCAGAGGGAGAAGTACCCTTCTGTCGTCTCGGTCGCTGCCGCAAGATCGGGAGCGGACCCCGAAGGAGGACCCAGTGGTCAAGCGTGTTTGGAGAGCACTCAAGCCCGACGACATGGCGGTCGTCACCAGCTATCTCACGGAACTCCCCGACGCCGAACGCCCCCTCTACGGCCTGACGGGGATCAAGACCTCGTTCTGGTCACGGATCGGCGGCGGCGCCAAACCGTTCGTCGTCCTGCTGATGGCCGACAGGGTCATCCTGTCGAAACGGACCGTGGGCGGGATCAAGCAACTGTGGGGCGAAGAGCATGCACTCGCCGAGCTCGTGGATCTGAGCACCCGCAGAGGACCGCTGCTCAACAGCGCTCTCTTCACCTTTGCCAACGGGTTCAAGATCCGAATCGGCAACATCCCCCACACCCAGATCGCGCCGGTCGTCAGGTTCATGAATGAAGGGACGGGCGCCTTTGAGTGGGGCCGCCTGACCGATGTCCAGCGCACCAACTGCTACTACACGTTCACAATGATGAAGATCCTGCCCAGAGACCTGCTCTAGGGACTTCGTTCGGGGATCGGAACCGGCCGAAGGTTCAGCCCAACGACTCCAGCCAAGCGTCGACCTCGCGCCGCGAGCACAACCGAATCCACTGCAGATCGGGGCAGGCGCCGGTGCTCATGTCGTGCAAGTAGCGCCTCCGGTTCTTGCGGTGGGTCTTGATCAACCACCAGAGAATCGAGTCCCGGCTCAGCAGCGCCTTGTACAGCGATTCACGGTTGCCGGACCACAGGCGCTCGCGATGGGCCACCCTGGACAACGTGCGCCGGAGCAACTGGGCGGCGTTGGTCCGGAAAGGCAGATCGAGCCAGACGGCCGTGTCGGCGGCATCCCAGACCAGATCCTGGGCCATGGCCCGGTAGTTGCCATCGACCACCCAGGCGTCCCCGGGGGTGAACTCCTCCACCTGCACACGGATGGTGTCCCTGTGGGTGGGCGTCCAATTGGGGCCCCAGTGGATCGAATCCAGTTCCAGCACCGGAATCCCCATGGCGTCACCGATGCGATAGGCAGTCCTGGTCTTGCCGCACCCGGTTGACCCGACGACGGAGAACGTTGCATGGCTGCCGGATGATCGCACAGCCGCTACCCACCCGCCGCCGCCTCGGCCAGGGCAAAGGCGCCCATCAGGCCATTGCGATCGCCGAAATGAGGCCCGACGATCTCGGGAGCCTCGACGTACCCGCCCAACGCCTCATCCAGATGGTGAGAGATGCGGTCGTAGAGGTCCTTCCGGCGCATCACGCCGCCCCCCAGGGTGATGATCGTCGGGGACAGCACGAGCACGATCTCGGCCAGGCCCTGGGCGAGATACCAGGCCTCCATCTCCCACACGGGGTCGTCGTCGGGGATCAGTGCGGCGGATGTGCCGGTGCGTGCCTCGAGCGCCGGACCGGAGGCGAGACCCTCCAGGCAATCCCCATGGACATCGCAGGCGCCCGGAAAGATGTCGTCGGGATGGCGACGCACAGTGACATGGCCCATCTCCGGATGGCCGAGACCGTGCAGTGGACTGCCGTGTACGACGGCCCCGCCACCGATACCGGTGCCGACGGTCAGGTACACCGATATCGAGTGCCTGATCGCCGCCCCCCATCTCCACTCAGCGATCGCGGCACCGTTCACATCGGTGTCGAACCCAATTGCGAAATCCCCCGGCAGGCCGAATGCCGACCTGACGAGGCCCAGCAGATTGGTGCCGGCCCAATCCGGCTTGGGCGTCGCCAGCACAAAGCCGTAATCGCTCGACCTGCGATTCAGCGAGATCGGCCCGAAAGCCCCGATGCCCAACCCCGACAGAGATCCGGCCGGGATTCCCAGTTCTTCGACAATCGTGTGGATCGTGTCGGCCGGTGCAGCGGTGGGAATCTCCACCTCCGGGGTGAGCAACCGGGGTCCGGATGGATCGGACAGATCGGCCACCCCGGCCACGAACTTGGTCCCACCCGCCTCGATTCCTGCGTATAGATCGGCCATGCCTCCCCCAGTGTTGCAGCCGGGAGCCACACCCCTATCCGGGGATGCCGCCTTCTGTCATGGGGCGAAGGTCGAGTGCCGCATCCAACTCGGCCTCGGGGAGTACCCCCATATCGAGGGCGACCTCCCGCACCGGGCGGCCCTCTGCCGCCGCCCGCTTGGCGACCCGGGCCGCCAGGTCGTATCCGATCCTCGGCGCCAGGGCAGTGACGATGATCAGGTTGCGGCCCACCAGGTCGGCCGCTCGTTCGGCGTCCGCCTCGATGCCGTCCACACACTTGCGAGCCAACAGGTCGGCCGACACCGCCAGCAGGCCGATCGACTCGAGCAGGTTCCTGGCGATCAGCGGCATCATCACGTTCAATTCGAGGTTGCCGTTGGCCCCGCCCCAGGTGACGGCGGAATCATTGCCGATGACCTGGGCGGCTGCCTGCATGACCGCCTCGGGGATCACCGGGTTGACCTTGCCCGGCATGATCGAAGAACCGGGCTGCAATGCGGGCAGCCGGATCTCGCCGATCCCGGTGCTCGGGCCCGACGCCAGCCAGCGCAGGTCGTTGGCGATCTTGAACAAGGCCACTGCCGTCGTCTTCAAGGCCCCCGAGGCCTGCACCGCGGCGTCCTTGGCTCCCTGGGCGGCAAAGTGGTCTGCAGCCTCCCGGAAAGGGCGGCCGGTGCGGTCGGCGATACCCTCGATCACCCCTGAGGCAAAGCCATCGGGGGCGTTGATCCCGGTGCCGACGGCGGTGCCGCCCAGCGCCAGTTCCTCCAGGTCGAGCAGCGAGGCTTCGACCCGGGCTGCAGACTTCTGCACCTGGGAGGCGTAACCGCCGAACTCCTGGCCCAACCGGACCGGTGTGGCATCCATCAGATGGGTACGGCCGGACTTGACGATGCCGTCGAACTCCGACGCCTTCGCCTCCAGCGAAGCCGTCAGGTTCCGCAGCGCCGGCAACAGGTCCCCGGTGATGGCCAGCACTGCCGCGATGTGGATGGCGGTTGGCACGACATCGTTGGACGATTGGCCGGCGTTGACGTGGTCGTTGGGGTGCACCATCCGACTGCCGGCCTCACCCTCGAGTATCTCGATGGCACGGTTGGCGATCACCTCGTTGGCATTCATGTTCATCGAGGTGCCCGAACCGCTCTGGAAGAGACCGGTCACGAAAAGGCCCCCACCCACGATGAACTGCTCGTCGTGATCCCCTGAGGCGACCTCGTCGGCCGCCCGTGCGACCGCGGCGCCGACGGCTGCATCGACGACACCCAGGTCGCTGTTCACCCGGGCGGCCTCTGCCTTGATCATCCCCAACGCCCCCAGGAACCGGCTTCCCGCCCCGTCGGCGACCGTCGGGAAGTTGTCGATGGCCCGCTGGGTCGATGCGCCCCACAGCGCCCCGTCCGGGACCTCGACCTCACCCATGGAATCTCGCTCGATCCTCATATCCCCTCCAGCGCAGCCAGCACGGTGCTCAGATATGCATCGTACGACGCGGTCTCCCTGTGGGCCGAGTGGCCCGACCCCGGGAGCATGACGTAATCGATGAACGAAGACCCGGCGGCAAACCATTCCCCGATCGTCACCGGCATGATCCCGCCGTGCGCCGGATCACCCCCGATGATGCTGGTAGGCACCGATAGAGACGCCGTCTCGGTGATCAGGGTCCAATCCGGGTTGTCGTAGACGGTGGCCCTGACCACATCCGAACTGCATTGCAGCAGCGACTCGGCCTTGAGCCGTGCGTCCTCCGGGTCCCAGGTGGGATTGGCCTCGATGGTCTCCACCACCGTTTGCGGCCGCTCGTACGGCTCCAACAGCCACCCGAGAGCCTCCTCGGCGCCGGTGGAACCGATCAGCAGGGCCGGGTCGTGCAGGATGAGCCTGTCGGCGAATCGTGAGCCCTCACCGGAGGCCAGCACCGCGATCGCCCCACCCATCGAGTGGCCCAGCACGGCATCCCACTGTCCTCCGATGGCCAGGACGTCCGCGGTGTACGAAGACAGGGCGTACTCGCCACCGCGCGGACTCTCCCCGTGACCCCTGAGGTCCGGGGCCACCACCCGCCAGCCGCGATCGGCCAGATCGGGCCCCAGCCGCCACCACCCGCCTGCATTCGAGGTGATGCCGTGCAGCAGCAGCATCGAACGCGGGCCGTCGCCCCAGTGGCGGGTGGCCAGGTTCAACGGCACGGGAATGCCGGAAGTCTGCCTGAGTGACACATGCTGCTCAGCCGGCCCCTACAGGCCGGAGAGGAAATCGTCGCCGGGGTCCTCGGCCTGTTCGATGCCGAGTTCGGTGGCAATGGTGTCGTACCCCTTGGCCTCCAGTTCCTCGGCCAACTCGGGGCCGCCGGAGCGAACCACCCGGCCGGCCATCATCACATGGACCCGATCGGGTGTCAGGTAGCGGAGGATGCGGCTGTAGTGAGTGATCAGCAGCACGCCCAGATCGGGACTGCGCATCAACTCGACGGCGGCGGCCACCTCACGGACGGCATCGATGTCGAGGCCGCTGTCGATCTCGTCGAGGATCGCCACCTTGGGGGCGAGCGACATCAACTGGAATATCTCCGACCGTTTCTTCTCACCACCCGATAGGCCCTCGTTGACCGGCCGGTCCATGAACCGCTCCATCCCGAGTCCGGTCTCGGCCGTCGCCGCACGGACGGAGAAGGCCTCACTGTCGCCTGCTGCCGCCCCGATCTCCGCCATCATGTCGGCCAGGGTCACCCCCGGCACCTCGACGGGGTACTGGAACGCCTCGAACAGGCCGAGACGGGCACGTTCATCGGTGGGGAGGCCAAGGAGTTCGACACCACCGACCCTGGCAGAACCCGTCGCGTGGTACTCGGGCTTGCCCATCAGGACGTGGCACAGCGTGGACTTGCCGGACCCGTTGGGGCCCATCAGGGCATGGACCTCACCAAAGGGCACCTCGAGATCGACGCCCTTGAGGATCCGCAGATCGCCCAGGCCGGCTTCGAGGCCGACGACGGTGAGAGCAGGATCACTCATGACGTCTCCTCAGGTGAGTCGAGGTTCAGGTACACATCGCCGTCCTGCACCTCCGTCGCATAGACCCCGACGGGTCGAGTCGCCGGGAACGACCCCGGTTCACCGGTGACCAGGTCGAACTCGGAACCGTGGCGGGGACACTCCACAGCCCCTTCGTAGACCTCGCCTTCGGAGAGGGAGGCCTCGTCGTGACTGCAACGATCACCGAGTGCATACGCCGACTCACCCACCCGGAAGACGGCGATGCGGTGGCCGGCCACGTCCACCCGAACGCCCCTGCCGCCGGGCAGGTCGGCCAGCGGTCCGATGAGGATTCGCTCGCTCATGCCCGGTTCCTCTCCATGATCCCGGCGTACTTGGCCATCGCGGCCCTTCTCAACGGTGGCTCCAACCCCGGGTGACGGAAGCGGGCCAGCACGTCCTCGAAGAACCCCTTCACCTGCAGCCGATCGGCAGCGGCCCGATCGAGGCCCCTGCTCATCAGGTAGTACCGCTGCTCGGCGTCCAACGGTCCGACCGCAGAGCCGTGGCCGCAACGTACCTCGTTGGCCAGGATCTCGAGGTTGGGAACCGAGTGCGCCTCGGCTCCCTCGGACAGAACCAGATTGCGATTGGTCTGATGAGCATGAACCTTCTGGGCATCCGGTTCTATCCGGATGAGTCCGGTGAACACCGAGCGGGCCCCATCGCCGACCGCCCCTTTCAGAAACATGTCCGAGGTGCTGTTGGGAGCCCGGTGGTTCATGAAGGCGCGGTAGTCCAGGGTCTGGTTGCCGTCTCCGAAATACATGCCGAGCACCCTGGCGTCGCTGCCCTGGCCCTCCATGTCCATCGTCATGTGCAGGCGGGCGAACCTGCCACCCAGACCGGCCTCGGCCATTTCCAGGCTTGCATCCCGGCCCGCCACGTAGTGCTGCTGGGCGATGGCGGTTGTCTCGTTCCCCCACAACTGGGCCACCGTCACCGAGATGTTGGCGTTGACTCCGGCCTGCACCTCGATGTGCGGCACCGCCACCAGGGGCACCCCGTCGGGCGAGCGGTAGTAGGCCACAACCGATGCCTCGGAGCCATCGCCCACGGAAATCACCAGGCGGGGCAGGACCAGGGCGCCGGGGGTGACGGCCTGCACTTCGACCAGATAGGGACTCGCGACGGTGGTTCCGGCCGGAATCTCGATGGCGACCCCATCCCCGCCGAAGGCGTGCTGTGCTGCGGCGAAGCGGTCGAGGCCGGCAGGCACGGCGGCGGCACCAGCCCAGCCCCAGGGAGATGCACCGCCGGCCGCCAGGCCGACCATGCCGTCGCCTTCCACCTCGAGAGTTGCGCCGTCCACCGACAGGGCTCTGCCTGCCAGGGTTCCCAGCGCCGGCACGATCAGCTCATCGGCGGCCATCGCGGCGCCGGGTTTCTCGGGGAGGCCGAAGGAATCCAGATCCAGGCCGAGTTCGACGTAGCGCCAGTCCTCCTCGCTGGGGTCCGGCATGGCCATCTCGTCGAACAGGATGGCACCCGCTTCGAGGCGCATCCGGACTTCCTCGGGCAAGCCGGATGCGACGCGCGCCGCGGTCTCTTTGGTCAGTGGAAACACTCGATCACCTCGCGGCGGCACTCTATCCACCCCGCCACCGGTACCCAAACAGCGGGTCTTCCCTCAGAGGCGGCGCCGGGCCTCGACAAAAACAGCGTCCAACATACCCTCCGTCAGCCGTCCTGTGAAGGTGTTCTGCTGACTGGGGTGGTACGACCCGATCACTGCAGGTCCGGAGGTGGCAACGGCGACTCCGTGGCCGAATCGGGGCCGGGGCGAAGGCACCGACACCCCCCTGTGGGACAGCAACCGCAGGATGTGGGCGAAAGCGAACCCGCCGAGGGCGATCACCACCTCCACGCTGGGGAGCAGATCGAGTTCCCGATCGAGCCAATCCCGGCACTCGTCGCGCTCGGACACGGTCGGCTTGTTGGCAGGTGGAGCGCAGCGGACCGGGGCGGTGACGTAGGCACCGTTCAAGACGAGACCGTCATCACGGCGCTCCGACACCGGACTCGATGCGAATCCGGAACGATACAACGCCCGGTAGAGCCAATCACCCGATCGGTCGCCGGTGAACATACGACCGGTGCGGTTGGCGCCGTGGGCGGCCGGGGCGAGGCCTACCACCAGCAACCGGGCGTCGGGATCACCAAATCCCGGTACAGGGCGCCCCCAGTACTCCTCATCCCGGTAGGCGGCCCGGCGGGTCCGGGCCACCTCCTCTCGCCAGGCCACCAGCCGCGGGCAGCGCCTGCACTCCGAGATGGCAGTGGCGAGGTCGGCAAGCGGCGACATCTCAGGGACCTTAGGGGGTGAAGCCCGGCACATCTGAGGGATACCACTATCGGTGGTGGTTCCGGCCGCGATCCCGGCAGCCGGAATGATGCCGAATGACCTTCTGACATGGTGGTATGCCGCGGCAAGGCACATCTGGAGACCTCCGGCCCACATTGCGGGCTCACCGAGAGTCGTGATACCGTGACCCTCCGCTCCCGAGCATCTGGATGGGAGTTCTGGATGGCGAAGAGGACACGAGACAATCCGGCCCTATCCGATGGCGTCGGTATGTACCTCGAGTCCGTCGCCGACCACGATCTGCTCACCGCCGAGGACGAAGTTCGTCTCGCCCGCAGCATGGAACGCGGCAAGAAGGCCCAACGGCGCCTCGACGCCAACTCCCTCGACGAGTTGTCCGCATACGAACGCGCCGAGCTCTTCAGGGCGGTTCACGAGGCAGACGAGGCCAAGGCGGATTTCATCCGAAGCAATCTCCGGCTGGTCATCTCGATAGCCAAAAGGTACTCCGGGCGTGGCCTGGACCTCCTCGACCTGGTCCAGGAGGGCAACCTGGGCCTGATCCGCGCCGTCGAGAAGTTCGATTGGCGCAAGGGTTTCAAATTCTCCACCTATGCGACCTGGTGGATCCGCCAGGCGATCACCCGCGGTCTGGGCAACCAGGGCCGCACCATCCGCCTCCCGGTCCACATGGTCGACGTGGTCAGGACCGTGCAGGAGACGGCACTCACCCTCGGCGAGCGGCTTCGACGCAGCCCGACGCTCGCAGAGATAGCCGAGGCGAGCGGCCTCGAGGTCGAGCGGGTCCAGGTGGCAATGGAGACCCCCGGCGACACCGTCAGCCTCGATCGGCCGGTCGGCACCGATGGTGACGCCGAGTTGAGCGACTTCGTCGAAGACGACGCTGCCGCCGATCCGTTTGCGGCGGCCGCCGAGGTATCGGCGCGGCGGCACCTCGAACAGGCGATGTGCCTGCTCGACGACCGCGAGCGCGAGGTCGTGCGGCTCCGCTATGGACTCGAAGGTGGCTCGCCCCGCACACTGTCCGACGTCGGGAAGCACTTCGACCTCACCAGGGAACGCATCCGGCAGATCGAGGGCAGGGCATTGGCCAAACTCCGGCACCCGTCGTGCTCATTCGACCTCGAGAGCCTGCTCTAGACGCCCAGAGGGAAACTAGAACAGCCGCAGCACATTCGATTCCAAGCCGCGTAACTCGTCGTAGTCGACCACTACACATCGGATCCCCCGATCGGCAGCCAGCGTCTGAGCCTGCGGCTTGATCACCTGTGCGGCGAGCACGCCTCGAACCGGCGCAAGCAGCGGATCCCTGTTGAGGAAATCGAGATACCTGGTCAACTGCTCGACCCCATCGATCTCGCCCCGCCGCTTGATCTCAACGGCCACGACCTGGCCGGCAGCATCGCGGCACAACAGGTCCACCGGCCCGATGTCGGTGGCGTACTCACGCTCCAGCAGTGTCATGCCGCCCTCGATCGCTCCCGGGTGCTCCGCCAGCAGCACCTGCAGATTGGCCTCCACCCCATCCTTGTCCAGACCGGGATCGGTGCCCATCTCGTGGCTGGAGTCGCTGATGACCTGCTCGAGATGGATCATCAGCGTCTCCCCCTTGGGATTGCTCACCCGCCACTCCCCCTCCGATTCCTCGAGGTGATTGGGTGCGTTCATCCAGTTGAGCGGCTTGTAGGCCCCCCCGTCTGCATGGATGGCGACGCACCCGTCGGCCTTGACCATGATCAGCCGGATGGCCGAGGGGAGATGGGCCGACAGGCGGCCGGAATAATCGACGGAGCAGCGGGCGACGACCAGGCGCATGGGCGCGGAGGGTAACGCAGCTGTTGCTTCTTGTCGTCGCCGCCGGGCGGTTGATCATGCAGAAACGTCGAGGGCCCTCTCCCGGGGACCCTCAACCCAGATTTGGGAGGCCGCTCAGCCGACCGAGCCCTCCATCTGCAACTCGATCAGACGGTTGAGTTCGACCGCGTATTCCATCGGCAACTCCTTGACGATCGGCTCGATGAAGCCCGCCACCACCATGGCGGTCGCCTCTTGCTCGCTGAGGCCCCGGCTCATCAGGTAGAACAACTGGTCGTCGCCCACCTTGGAAACGGTGGCCTCATGCCCGATCTGGGCATTCGCATTTTCTATCTCCATGTAGGGATAGGTATCGGAGCGGCTCTTGTCATCGAGGATCAGGGCGTCGCAGCGCACGAACGACTTCACGCCACCGGCGTTCTCCTCCACGCGAAGCAGGCCCCGGTAGCCGGCCCTCCCCCCGTCCTTGGAGATCGACTTGGAGGTGATGAGCGAGGTCGTGTTGGGGGCGACATGCACCATCTTTGCTCCGGCATCCAGGTGCTGACCCTCGCCTGCAAAAGCGATCGACAGCACCTCACCGTGGGCACCCTCCTCCATCAACCAGACCGCAGGGTATTTCATGGTCAGCTTGGAGCCGAGGTTGCCGTCCACCCATTCCATGGTGGCATTGCGGTAGGCGACCGCCCGCTTGGTCACCATGTTGTAGACGTTGTTCGACCAGTTCTGAATAGTGGTGTACCGGCAGCGGCCACCCTCCTTCACCACGATCTCGACGACGGCGGAGTGCAGCGAGTCGCTGGAGTAGGTCGGGGCCGAGCATCCCTCGACGTAGTGGCAGAAGGCACCCTCGTCCACAATGATCATCGTCCGCTCGAACTGGCCCATGTTCTCGGCGTTGATGCGGAAATAGGCCTGCAGCGGCTGATCCAGATGCACCCCCGGCGGCACATAGATGAACGAGCCACCGGACCACACAGCCGAGTTGAGGGCGGCGAACTTGTTGTCGTTCGGGGGAATGATGGTCCCGAAATACTCCTGGACGATCTCGGGGTATTCGCGCACCGCAGTGTCCATGTCGCAGAACAGGACACCCAACTCCTCCAGGTCCTCCCGGTTGCGGTGGTAGACGACCTCACTCTCGTACTGAGCGGTGACACCGGCCAGGTACTTCCGCTCCGCCTCGGGGATGCCCAGCTTCTCGTATGTGGCCTTGATGCTGTCGGGAACCATGTCCCAGTCGCTGACCTGGCCCTCCGTCGGCTTGATGTAGTAGTAGATGTCGTCGAAATCGATCTCTTCGACCATGCCGCCGCCGCCCCAGGTGGGCATGGGCTTGGCGAGGAATCGCCGGTACGACCTGAGGCGGAACTCGAGCATCCACTGCGGCTCGTTCTTCATCCCCGATACCTCGCGGATCAACTCCTCGCTGAGGCCCTTGCGGGGTTTGAAGACGTAGTCCTCCTCATCGGCCCAACCGAGGGAGTACTTGCCGAGATCGAGATCGACTGTCGCCATGGCGAGAACGTACTCCTGTCGTGATCGAAGCCGGATTGTGGCACGGGCGGGTTGCCTACTCAACCCTCTGCCAAAACTTGCGGTGGCACCGAACCCGTGTTGGGGGGAGTGGGGGAAGACCGACCCGTGTCCGGTGCCAACCGCCACCTCATTACACCACCACCCGGGGATTATGCGGGCACCTATGCTGCCGAGATGCCGGTGATCGTGATCGGAGGCGACACGCCCCTCGGGGCAGCGGTGCTCAAAACGCTCATCTCCCGCGATGGGGATATTCGCGCGTTCGTGACGGACCCCGGCATGGGCCCCCTCCTCCGGGAAGCCGGCGTCAGGGTGGCGATCGGTGATGTCAGCGACGGCTCCCACGTGGCGGCGGCCGCCGGGGGCTGTTTCTCGGCAGTCCTGATCACCGGAGCGGCGGACGACTGCCGGGAACGATCTTTCGCCGACGACCCAGATGAGGTGCTGGAGGCCTGGGCGGCTGCAATCGTCGTGGCAGGGGTGCGGCGCGCCATCTGGGTGGGATCTCGGCCGGAGGGGGTGGTGGAGACCCCGGAGACGGCCCTGATCGAGGTCGAGGGCCGCTCCCCTTCCGATATCGCCGTCGAGATCAGCGATCTCGACGACCGTCCACTCCTCCAGGAGTCTGCTGAGTGATGCCTGTTTGATACTGGTGTTGGCGTTGCGGTTGTTCCGTAGCGTTTGGGGGGATCTGGCCGGTGGGCTCTTGCAATGCCTGCCACCCGTTGGGGTTGGCTCTTCAACGAAGTGTTCGCCGGCCGGTGTCCCTGTGGCGGGCGGGAGGGCCCAGAGAATGCTGCGGCTGTCTACCACCCCCACGATTAGCTAGATTCTGTATAGCTAGTGTGAGTTGGTCAATCTGGGGGGTTCCAGTTGCGTATTGGCGAACACGGTCGTACTGCATCGTCGTACTGCATCAAGGTGGTCTCGGTTGCGGGTTCTCCCGGCGCTGGTCGCGGTAGCGGCCGCGCTCGCCGTGGCAATCCCATCTGCCGCCTTTGCGTTCACGGTCCACGACACTGCGAACACCCCGGATTGGAGTGTGAACTTCTGTGTCGAGAGCGCGCCGCCTTCGGTTGGTGTGACCCGAGCACGGGAGTTGTTGTCGGAGGCGATTGACGAATGGCATTCGGCGCCCGGGCAGAACTCCGACCAGGCGTTGGTTCTCTACCAGGATGATGTCTTGCCATGCGCGGAAGGCGCGTACCGAATCAGGTACGTCGACTGGGGAGGGGGCCCTTGGGCGCAGACGCTACACGGTGATCTGCTCATTGAATTCTATGGCACGGCTTGGTGGGATGGAAACGGGACGCAGGGTTCGGACTGGTCGTATCTGGGAGTACTCACCCACGAGATGGGTCATGCATTTGGCCTCCATCACGCCGGCAACACATTCTGGACGTACGACGGCAACTACCTTCCGACGATGGCGGAGTGCCCTGCCGACGGGCAGGGGGCCGCGGAGACGGTCTACCTGGAGACCATCCAGCAGGATGATTGGGGCGGCGCGACGTATTTGCGCGGGGGTGCTCGTCGGTATTGGAACGCGAATCCTGGCTTCGAGCAGGGCCTCACGCACTGGGGTTCCTCCGGTGCCTCAGTCGGATCCGCCTACGCGTTCACTGGCTCCGCTGGTGTCCGCCTTGCTGCGCAGGGCAACAAGGTGTGGATAACATCCGTGTATGACCCGTGGGCCACGGAGTTCTCCACGAGCAATCCACCTGAACAACAAGAGATGCCCGGGATGGATACTTCCGACCCAGTGTTTCATGTCTTCGGCTACTACCGCCATGAGTCGGAGGATTCGAAGAAGGGGGTGAAGGTTCAGTACCGCACCAGATACCTGCAATATGACGGGACCACATGCAAGCGGAACGGGTTCGAAGATCACACCACCTGGTCTGCTCTCACCCTGCTGACACCGGTGTGCAACCAAGATCCAGGACTCTATTGGCTCTCTTGCGACAGGACTGTGGTCATCGACAACTCGGAATCGAACGACGCGACCGTGCTCCGTGCCTACCTCAGATCGATAACGCCTGATGGGGCGGTCTACGTTGACAAGGTCGGTGTCTTTGGAGGTACTGACCCATGAGGATGAGGAACGAACGACGAGAGATGCGGCTGTGG
>CBDUUY010000016.1:0-15925 GCA_965370535.1 uncultured bacterium | reverse complement strand
CGAAGTAGTCGCCGGCGGCACTGGTGATGAATCGCTTGACGCCGTCGATGTGATAGACGCCTTCCTCGTCGGTCGGAAAGGCCTTGGTGGTCCCGGCGCCGACATCTGATCCGGCGTCGGCCTCGGTGAGCACCATCGTGGCGCCCCAGCGGCGGTCCAGCAGTGGCTCGACCCAGGTGTCCACCTGCTCGGCAGTACCGGTCTTGATCAGGATCTCGGTCATCAGTGGGCCCGACAGGAATAGGTGCACGGCCGGATTGGCCCCCGCCAGCAACTCGTTGACCGCCCACCGCAGCGAGGGTGGCGCCCCTACGCCGCCGAACTCCTCACCCAGGGCGAAACGATCCCAGCCGCCCTCGTAGAAGGCGTCGAGGCTCTTCTTGACGCCATCGGGCAGCACGACATCGCCATCGACCAGCTCCAGGACCGTACGATCGGCCTCCTCAAAACTGACGGCGATGTCCTCGATCGCAAGTCTCTCGATCTCCCGCAGGATGTCCTTCGCCGTGTCCAGGTCGAGTGCGGCGAACGGCTCACTCCCGAGGTGATCCTGCAGTCCGCCCATTTCGAACAGGTTGAACTCGATGTCCCTCAGGTTCGTCTTGTAGTGCGTCATGGCGTGCCTCTCTCCCCGGACGGAAACCCGGGGACTCAAGTCCTCGCTTTTGAGTCTACATACAAAATTGAGTAAATGTTCAGTTATGATGGGGGCACTGGAAAAGGGGCAGAGAGACATGGGTCGGTACCGAGCCGGCATAGAAACCAGGCGTCGCATCATCGAGGCCACCCGCAACCTGCTCGCAGAGGCGGGAATCGAGGGAACGACGATCAAGGCGATCTGCAAACGCGCGGACATCCTGCCCGGATCGTTCTACAACCTCTTCTCCTCGAAGGAAGAAGCGCTGCTCACAGTGGTGCGTGAAGCCATCGAGGCCGTAGATCCCGACAGGGCCGGGGAGGGCACCGACACCGTCGAGGACCTCATCAGCGCATCTGTCACCTTCGTCGAAGAGCAACCGGCATTGGCCCGCATCTATCTGCAGATCGCCGTCACCGGCGGGGTCACCGACCGCCATCTGGCGGGACGCCTGCTGCGGCAACGCCGATATCGAATGGAGCGGTTCGCAGACGCCATCCGCAGGGCCGACCCTTCGCTCGACCAGGCAACGGCCGACCGCAGGGCTGAACTAATGATTGCCACGCTCAACGGCCTGACCCTCTCGAAATTGCTCGAGCCGAGGTTCGACTTCGCCGGGCATGCCAGGGACCTGCTCTAGGTGTACCCGGCCGCCGATCCGAGCGACGGCATCACTCAGCAGACTCCTGGGCCCCCGCACCCGCCACCAACGGTTGAACTTCAGCCGCAGGCGCGGCGGACCAGTCTCAGGAAGAACTCGACGGCCCTGTCGGCGTCGGCGATTCGAAAACGCTCCCCCGTGCCGTGCAGGCGAATCAGATCGTCCGGTGTCGCCGAGAACGGTGAGAACCTGAATACGTTGTCGGCGATCGGGGCGTAGTACCGGGAATCGGTGGCTCCCATCAGTATCCAGGGGGCGACGGCCACCCCGGAGAAGACATCCCCAATGGTCCCGGCGATCAGGGAGAAAGCCGCCGAATCGATGTCCGACAGCGGACTGGGTTCGCCGGTGAACCCGCCCCCGGCAACGCCGACCGCGATCCCGTCGCCCACCACCGATCGCACATGGGTCAGGACGCCGGCAGGCGTGTCGCCGGGCATGATGCGGAAGTTGACCACCGCCTTCGCCTTCTGAGGCAGGATGTTCGGCTTCACCCCTCCCTCGACCATGGTGACCGCGGTGGTCGTCCGTATCAACGCGTTGGTGGCGGGCGACGCAGAGAACCGTCGCTCCACGATGAACCCAAGGCGCTCTGCGTTGCGAACCGCCATCGCCAGAGGCTTCGGCAGCACCGGGGCGATCGCTTCGAAGAAAGGCCGCTGCATCGCCAGGCGGGCAGGCATCGGGTTTCTCTCGAGGGCGACGATGGCCACAGCGATCCTGCCGACTGCGGTGGTGCGGGGCGGCACCGACGAGTGCCCGCCCGGAGCCCCTGCCGACAACTCGACGTTGAGGTATCCCTTCTCACCTATTCCGAGCAACGCCACCGGTACCTCGACACCGGGGAGCATGTCCAGAGCGATGGCTCCGCCCTCATCGAGCACAAAATCCAGGTGCACGCCGCGCTCGGCCAGCAGCGCCGCTATCGCCGATGCACCCTCGGCTCCACCAATCTCCTCGTCGTGGCCGATGGCCAGGTACAGCGTGGTCGCCGGAGCGAAACCCTCCGCCAGCAGTGCCTCCACCGCTTCGAACAGGCCGATGACGGCGGCCTTGTCGTCTATGGCCCCCCTCCCCCATAGGTAGCCGCCGGAACGTACGCCGGAGAACGGTTCCTGCTCCCAGTCGCCCTCGGTGCCCGGTTCGATGGGGACCACGTCGATGTGGGCCATCAGCAGCACAGGGAGGGCGTCGGGTTCGGTGCCTCTCCACGTGTACAGCGCCGAGTGCCCGGCCACCACCTCACGTTCGAGTTCCTGGTGCACCAGGGGATACGCCCCTTCCAGGAAGGAGTGCATTCGGTCGAGTTGAGAAGTGTCGTTCAGAGAACGGTCCTCGTGGGCCACGGTGGGGATGCGGATCGCCTCGGCGAGGTGATCGAGGAAACGCTCGCCGGCGGCGGTGGCGGCTTTGTCGGGTCCCAGCGGATCGACATCGGCCCGGCCGGACGGACGCCCCCAGCGCTTGCGCAGTGCCGCAGCGGCGGCGGCCCCCATCCCGGCGCCGGCGATCCACCCGATCTGGGATGTCTTCTTGACCATGATCTCCCCGTCCTGGCTCTACTCTCGATGCTAGGACCCCTGAACGGGGCCCGTGGTTGCATCGTCTATTCTCGCTGGCGTGCAATGGCTGGATTTCGTCTCGGCGGTGGCTCTCACCCGCACATCTCCCCACCACCGGGTCTTCCGTGATGGATGGGGCGACCCCGGGGTTCTGGAGTGGTATTCGTCCATCGTCGGCAGAGTGCCCTCCGACATCCCCGAGATCGACCTCATAGAGGATCCCCCGGTTCTCAGCAAGGGCCTGACCGTCAGCGATCTGCGGTTCCAGAGCCCCGCCCTTCACCTGCCCGACGCCTCCCAACCGGCGAGGGCCCGGCTGATAGCCCCCCATCCCGAACCGCGGCGCATCTGCCTGCTGATGGCCGCCTGGAACGAGCACGGCTACGGGGCACGCACCAAACTGGCACGCCTGCTGGCCGCCGAAGGGATCGCCACTGTGATCCTCGAGAACCCGATGTACGGCGATCGCCGCACCGACCCCGGCGACGATCGCCCTCTCGGTTCGGTGTCCGACTTCGCCGTCATGGGACGGGCAGCGGTCGTGGAAGGCAGGGCACTGCTCGCCCACTTCCACCGGCGAGGCCGCCACACCGGAGTCGGTGGGTTCAGCATGGGAGGCAACATCGCCGCATTCGTTGGTGCAACGGTCCCCTTCCCCACCGCGATCACAGCGGTGGGCGCTTCCTACTCTCCCGGCCCTCCGTTCCTGCAGGGAGCGATCAGCAGAGCCGTCGCCTTCGATGCCCTGGGCGGAGATACCCCGGAGACCCGGCAACGACTGCAGCAATTCATGCTGTCGGCCAGCGTGCTCGACCACGAACCTCGTGAGCACACCAGGGCGGCCGTGCTGCTGGCGGGCACCATCGACGGATTTGTGCCCACCAGTGCCGTCCAGGCACTGCACCGCCATTGGCCCGGATCCAGGCTCGACTGGGTGCACGCCGGGCACGCCACGCTGCTGTGGCTAAACAGGGACCTTGTGGCTGCAGCCACCATCGACGCCTTCGACCGGGTCGATGCCATGTTCCGGCCGGGGGCCTGATGCCCCGCTTCACGTCGCTCTGGGTTCCGCTGCTGTTCCTGGGCGGATCTGGTGCCGCCATGGTCGTGTGGCCGATCCCGGCCGTGATCGACTGGCGGATCGTCGCCTTCGTCGTGGTGCTCTCGGCGAGTGTCATGGCCGTGGAGACCCTGCCGCTGATCGACGACCGATTGAGTGAGTGGGGTCTCGGCGCCGGCCTTCTGGCGGCCATGCTGTCGCCGTTCGGCGCATCGGTGACCGTGCTGGCGTTGTTCTCCTACCGGGCGGGCGACCTGGCCGAGGGATGGCAGCGTTCCGGATCGGCCATCCCGGTGATCGCCGTCCAGGTAGTTGCGCTGATCGCCGTCGTCTTCGGTCTCACCAGGCAGCGGAGCGGCCGGGACGCCGCATCTCACCTATCCGGGCGTTGGATCGTGCTCCTGGCCACGCTGCTGGGTGCTGCGGCGGTCGTCACCCATCTGTTCGTGATCGCCCACGACATCGGGTAGGCACCGCGACGGTGATCCCCGGCCGAGGTCACCAATACACGAGATGGATGGCTGATCCCAGGGAACCAGGTGTTGAGAGCCATCGCGGCCTCAGGCCAGTGAGATCACCATCGTGGTCCCATCGACACGCCGGGTCGCCAGTGAGCCGACCTCTTCCCCTTCGGCCAACTCCAATCGAATCGTTTCTATCCCCCGCAGTTCGCCCTGCACGTCGGCGATCGCCAACTGCTCGACGATGCGATGCCGGAGGATGGACGTCAGGTTGCGGACCCCGAACCGGGGCTGCCACTTGCCCACCAGATGCTCGACGATGACCGGATCCCACTCCAGGTCGTATCCCTGCAATTCGGCCGTCTCATCCAGGGCCGCCAACTGCCGCTCGAGGATTGTGCGGATCGATTCCTCGTCGAGTGAATCGAAGACGACAAAATCGATGTTTCGGCCCAGGAACTCCTCGCGGTATCCCCTCTGCCGAAGGTCCGCGAGCACCGACTCCTTGGTGACCCGGGGAACGCCGGATCCGGCGACGTCCTCCGCTTCCTCCCCCGGCGGACGGAACCCGATTGCCCCGTAGGAACCCTCGTAGGTCGTTCCGGCGTTGGTGGTGAAGATGATGAACGCCCGGCGGAAGTCGAGGAGGTTGTCGTCGGTGTCGTGGACCCTGCCTTCGTCGAGGATCTGCAAGAGCAGGTCGGTGATGGCCGGATTGGCTTTCTCGATCTCGTCGAACAGCACCACACACTCCGGCATGTCCCTGATCTTCGACAGGAGGCCGCCCTCCCCACGCGAGTACCCCAGGTAGCCGCGGGGCACACCGAGCAACTGGTTGGTGATCGATCCCTTGGCGTCGATACCGCGTCCGGCAATCGTGTTGCAGTCGATCCGTAGCAGGGCTTCCCGACCGGCCCCCAGCAACTTGGATATCCGCAGCGCAGTCTCGGTCTTGCCCACGCCGGTGGGGCCGCAGAAGAAGTAGATCCCCTGAGGTTCTTGCTTCTTCCCCCAGCCCACACTGAGCCCTGCGACGAACGACTGGGCGATCCTGCCGAGCGCCTTGTCCTGGCCGACGATCTTCTTCTTGAGATGCTCGAGCACGCTCTCGACGGTGAGCGCTTCGGGTCGCACCAAACCATGCCCGATGGTGTCCTCGAGTGCTTCCACCAGTGCCGCCTCGGTGAGGGCCTCTGCCCTGGGGTCGTCGATGCTCATCAGCGCACAGGCCTCATCGAGGATCTGGATCGCCTTGTCGGGTTGGAACCGGGTGACCAGGTAGTCGTCGGTGAGGTCGACCGCCTTCTCCAAGACGACATCCGGGACCTTCAACGGGGCGTAGTGCGCCTCCAGGCGAGGCCGGCGGCTCTCGAGAATCCTGATCGTGGCATCACGGGTCGGCGGGTCGATCTTGAGAAGGCCGAAACGGCGCTCCAGCGCCCGGTCCGGAGCGATGTGGTGCCGGTACTCGGCGATCGTGGTGGCTCCGAGGATCGTGATGGTCCCCCGGCCCAGCGCCTGCTTGAACGCCTCGTTGGCTTCGGTGAACGGCCCCCGCTCGTGCATACCGCTCGAAAGCAGCGAATGGATCTCATCGACGAACATGATCACCTTGGGATGGGCTTCGAGGATCTTGATGAGCGACGAGACCCGCTCGTCGTAGGCTCCGACCACACCGGCCCCGGCCCGAAGGAACGATGGCGACAACTCGAAGACGTCGCGGTCGCGGAGTCGCGGGTCGATCGACTCGTCTCCCAGCAACAGCAGGCGGGCGAACTCATAGATGAGCGCGGTCTTTCCCGTCCCGGGATGACCTGTGACGATCAGATTGTGGCGCTTCATCTTGAGGAGCGTCTTCTGCATCCTCCGCATCTGGGCATGCATCTCGACGACGCTCTTCCGCGGTGGCTTGCCGTCGGTGAGCATCCTCCCGTAGGTAGAAAGGGCCTCTACCACCTCAGCCCTCTCCGGGGAGTCCCGCCAGGAGGTGTCGGACCGCTCCGCCTCCTCCCCATCGGGGAGGGCGTCGCCGCGCACGATCTCCCTGACCCGCTCGAAGTCCCGGATGGGGAGGCCCGCGCCGATCAGGTAGTCGCGGCCTGCGTCGCTCTCCAGCAGGGCCCCCATCAACTCGTCGATCGTCACGAAGTCGTCTCGGGACAGGAACTCGAACACCGGCCGGAGAGCATCGGCGACGTTGACGGCCTCGGGGACCGTGCGTTTCCTGGTCTTTGGCTCCTTCAGGTAGGGAGCCAGTTCGGGCAGATCGCCGGCCATCTCACCAACTGCGTAGGCCGCTGCCATCAGAACATCGGCCGTCAGTTCCCCGTCGCCTCCGACCACGCGCTTGGCCAGGTCGAGTGCCTCCTGGGCCTCGGATGAGAAGAAGTCCAGTCCCATTGATCCCCCTACACCGTCAGAGGTTTGGTTTTGTCGTCTTCGTCTTCGTCTTCGGCGTCTCCGGCGGTCATCTTCTCGAGCAGTTCACGCAGTTTTGATGGGAGGCCGGACCCGACGATGTCGCTGGGCCTGACCTCACCGGGGTCCTCTCCGGTTTCCATCGCCTGCGTCAGTCGTTTGTGGTTCAGGTCGATGGCGGGGAGCATGGATTTGAGCAATGCTCCAAACTGCTTCTGGGTGAGATCGCCATCCTCGATCCACACATCGGCGAAGGCAGTGATCTCACCGTCCCCGGGGTCCCAACCGAACTTGGTCATCCGCAACTGGTAGTTGAGCGCCCCCAGGATCGCCAGCACGGTGTTCACATGAGCGTGGTCCGCCGGGCAGTGCATGTAGCCGACGGTGCGGATCTGGAGGAACCGGCCATCCAACTCGATGGGGACGACGACCTGGAACCTGCCGTTGATGCCACCAAACCCCATCGTCACCATCGGCCGATCGGGGGCCAGGAAGTACTTGAGGTCCTCTCCTTCGCAGAGTTCCTTGAGCCGGTCAATGGTCATGGCCATGGTGGCCTCCTCTCACATCTCGCCGCTCGTGCCGTCCTCGGCCGTTCGTCAACCGAGCAGATCCAGGTATCCGCCTGCGAACGTCTCGGGGATCGGTTGTATGGTCCCGTCTCCGGAGTCGAATGCGCCCACCGGTCGTTTGACGGTCTCCACCCAGGAGCCGAGGGCGGCCACCGCGTACGCCCGGTTGTCGGCCTTGACCCCGGGCCGGGGGGCCGCCGCCACTGCATAGGAAGCGGCATCGTGGGCGACGTCGAATTGATACTGCTGCTCCATCAAATCCTCCTCGGCAATCTTCGTCCCATCTCCCGAAACGAACTAGGGGCGAACGGCCCTGGCATCATCTCCCAACCGCACCAAGCGGTATCCGGCCCTGGCCAGCAGGCCGGGGATATTGCTCACAGCCGACCGATCCAGGTCCTTCACTCTCTCACCGTCCTCCCCGTCGAGTTCCTCCCACGGCACCAGGTAGGGGGATGTCTTTGCCTCCGGGTCCCGGGGGCCGGGTTGCCACCCGGCGGCCAGGCGCTCCTCCACAAAACGATCGTGCTCGAGGATCGCCAGGATCTCGACCTCATCATCGGTGAACGATCCCACGGGGGCATCCCACTCGGCGAGCGGCGCCAGGCCGCAATCGATCGCACGCAGCTTCACACCCAGGTGGGCAGCCTGGGCCCGGTTCGAGGCCCGGTAGCTCTCATGCAGGTCCCGCCACTTGGCGAGGGCCGGGTCGTCCGGATCCGTTGGTCCCCGCTTCCGCTGCTCCAGATAGGCAGCGTGGACCGCCCGCGCCAGTCCCTCCCCGGTACCGGCCAGAATCATGTCGGCCGCCAGCACCCGCTCGAACATCAGGAACGGATGGATCACGCGAGCCGCCCCCGACCCGGTGGACAGCATGCCGGCGACCCCGGACCATTGCCCGAGGGCGACGACCACCGGCACCGGTTCGATCCTCTCGGCGACATCCAGGGTCACCCCGATGGCGACGGCGTCCTCATCGAGGCACACGAACACCACGCCACACCCCGAGAGCTTCCCGATCGATACCTCATCCAGCGAACCGGGCGGCCCCGGCACGATCTCGATCTCAGCGCTGTCCCGCAGATGTGGGTAACGGGACTCGAGGTGTCTCACCATCTCGTCCGGCCCTGCCATCACCACATCGAGCGGGGCCGATGTATGCAGCCGGCGGGTCCGGGCCGCTTCGGAGATGACGGCGGCGGCTACGTCGTTGTCTCCGATCACACCGATGCGGGCCGGATGATCCTCCTCGAGGAAATCGGCGTGCTCGTCCAGCATGATCCCGGCCGCCTCTTCGGCGACGTTGAAGAACTCGAGACGGAACCCGTCCGACCTCTGCCCGGCCAGGGCCTCGGTTCTCAGCATCTGGCACAGTTGAGGATCCCGGATATGGGTGGAGCACACCAGCGAACCCTCATCGTTCTCGCCGAAGACCGCCGATACGGTCAGTGCCACCTCCGCGTTGTTCTCGTCGGTTCCTGCGAAGACCACGACGTGATCGGCCCGGCCGACACGCGCGTCGCGCAACACCTCCGGATCGCGGGCATCACCGACGACCACCGGCACCCGGGACCGGCGCACCGAGGCGATTGCTTCCTCATCGAGACCGAGAGCCACGGCGACGACCGGACGATCCTGCTGCAGGAGTCTCTCCACCAGCGCCAGACCCAGCCAGCCCAGACCGACGACAACCGTATGGCCCTTCCGCCTCCGGAGCCGCCACTGCTCGATCTCGTCGCGGAACACCCGCACCAGGGCTCTCCCCAGCGCGTATGCGGTGACCACCGGCGCCAGGAACCGGGCGATCTCCAGGGTCACAGGCGGTGATGGCCCTGCCGAATTGCCGGATTCCACCGTGAACAATTGGAGGGACAGGTAGGCCATGTCGGCGATCGATCGTTCACCGCCGAAGTGGGCCGCAAATCCCGCATACCCGAGACCGAAGGCGGTAATCGCCAGCAGCGCCAGCAGCGGCCATCCCGCCATGCGGCGCACATAGACCCGCCAACTCGCACCCGCGGCCACACGCCACCTCCGATCGCTTCCTGCCAGGCTAGAGGGCACAGCAATGGGACGATCGGCCCTGGGCATCCCGAATCCCGGACGGGACCATGAGCCGTACGACCGACGGAGGCGACATGCCCGAACCCTGCAGCCGCGAGTGGCTGGAGAACCAGGTGACCGAATACTCCCGGCTCCACCCCTCCTATGAACGGTACGGCGTGGTCCTGGATGGGATCCTTCGGGCCGCCGCCGCACGCCACGCCCCATTGTCGATCATCCAGACCAGGGCCAAGAAGATCCCCTCCTTCGCCGAGAAGTGCCTCCGCAAGTGCTCCAAGTACGCGATGCCGGCGCATCAGTTGACCGACCTGTGCGGCGCCCGACTGATAGCCAGAACCGCATCCGAGGTCAAGGCCGTCAGCCGCTTCCTGGAGGAGCACCTCGACATCGACTGGGAGAACAGCGACGACGTGTCGGAGCGGCTCAGTTGGGCGGAGTTCGGGTACCGGTCGATCCACTACGTCGTCTCGCTGCGGCACACCGACGATCTCCCCGATGTCGATGACGACCTGTGCGGATTCGTGTGCAAGTCGCCTGCTTGCCCCGGCGTCGGCACCTACCACCCCCTCAAGGCGGAGATACAGGTCCGCACCCTCGCGGAGCACGCCTGGGCCGACTTCGCCCACGACCTCACCTACAAGGGCGCTTTCACCTTGCCCGATCATTGGCTGCGGGAGATCGCCCTGATGGCCGCCGACCTCGAAGACGTAGATCGCGCCGTCGAACGTATTGAGGAGGGGCTGAGCACCTATGCCGCCTCCTACGGCTCCTACCTGGAACCCGAGGCACTGGAGTCCGAGATCCTCACCCTCGAGACGGTGCTCGGCTTCGACCCGGACAACAGCAGACTCGCCTGGAGGATCGGCAAACTGGCGATGACTGCTGGTGACTGGGAGAGGGCCACGCGGTTGATGGATCCCTTCGTGGACCCCGAGAACCCCCAGGACGCCTATCAGCCGTTGCTCCGAGATCTGGGAGTGTCACTCGGCAAGCACGGAGATGTCGCACGTGGCCGCCGCTACCTGGAGGCCGCCGCCGAGTTGGATCCCACCGACAGCGATGCGGTCGCCTCGCTGGCCGGCACGTGGCGGAGCGAGGACGGCGAGAAGGCCCGCGATCTCTACCGGCGAGCCTTCGAGATCGATCCGACGGACTACTACCCACTCCTCAACTACGTCGATTGCGAGATCGAGCGAACCGGGAGCGTCGATGTGCTCGACATTCTCGGTCCCATGGCCTCGCAGGCGATGGCCCGCTGCCGGGCTCATGTGGATGTCGGGATGAACATCCCCTGGTCGTTGTCGTCGCTGGCCAGGTTCCATCTGCTGATCGGGGATCCCCATGCGGCGATCGAGTGGTATACCCAGGCGATCCTCGCCAGCACCGCCGCCTTCATGGTCCCTTCGCTCGACAGGACGCGGGATGTCGCCGACCGGATCGAAGGCCACGTGTGGGTGGACAGGATGCTGCTGCTGGCAAAGGCCACACGGTTCGGTGACCAGGCTGCCCGGGACGCGGTCATCTCGATGGCGACCCCGGGGGCACCTGCCATCGAGGGGCCGGTGATGATCGTCGCCGGGGGGACCGACCCGAGCTTCGCCGACCGCATCGAGGGGTTCAGGGCGATCCTCTCCGAGGCGATGACCGGATTCCGGGGCACCGTGATCTCCGGCGGCACCAGGCAGGGCGTCTGCGGATTGGTGGGCGATCTGGCAGAGGTCGCCGGCGACCTGATCCACACCATCGGCTATCTGCCCAGCGATCTGCCCGACGACGCCGACCCCGACGACCGCTATGACGAACTGCGGGAGACACCGGGCCGGGGATTCACCCCCCTCGACCCGCTCCAGAACTGGATAGACCTGATCGCATCCGGTATCGATCCCACCGATGTCGTCGTGATCGGCATCAACGGCGGCCAGATCGCCGCGGCCGAGTACCGGATAGCGCTGGCGCTGGGGGCCACGGTCGGGATCGTCGAGGGCAGCGGGCGCGAAGCTGCCCGAATCCTCGCCGACCGCCGCTGGAGCACTGCCCGGGGCCTGGTGTCACTGCCGGCCGACCCCCACACGGTGAGGGCCTTCGTCACCAGATCCGAACCTTCCCTCGACGCCGGCAGCCGGGAAACCCTCGCCAGGGAGTTGCACAGGGCCTATCGAGAAGAGATCGCCGTCACTCACGCCGCCGACCCGGTGCAGCAACCCTGGGACGACCTGTCGAAGGACTTGCAGGCCTCCAACCTCGACCAGGTCGATGCCATCGTCGGCAAGGTCGAGGCGATCGGCTACGAGGTGCGGGCCATCGACGGCGAACCTGCCGGGATCGTCCTCACCGATGACGAGTTCGAGTACCTGGCCGAGATGGAGCACGGCAGGTGGACCGCCGATCGGTTGAGGTCCGGGTGGCGCTGGGGCCCCAACCGGGATTCCGCCGCCAGGATCAGCCCGTACCTGGTGCCGTGGCTCCAGGTGCCCGACGACATCCGCGACTACGACCGGGAATTCGTGCGGCGCATCCCGGCGCTGCTGGCGAGCGTCGGATTGGAGATCGCCGGGGAGTCCGCTCGGTGAGCTGATTCGGCCGCCACGGCAATGGGTCGTGCCTTGCGTCCATGGGCGGCGGTTTTGCACCAGGGCCGAACACCCCGCTCCGACCGTCAGGTCAGCCCGGCCGCCTCCATGAGCGCGACCGCGATATCGCGCTCCCAGATCTGATCGTTGCCGCGACGACGCGCCGCCTCGTCGGCACGGCCGAGGAGGTCCTCGACCGTCACCGCCTCGCCCAGATTGCCATCATGGATGTTCCGGCGCGCCTCGCCGAGCACCGCCTTCAGGTCGATCTCTCCGGTGAATCGTTCAGCCATACCGCGATGGCGCTGCAACAGGACGACCAGCCAGTGATTGAGGCCGAGGTAGCTGTGGTCCGGGCGCATGAAGTCCTCGGCGTGATCCACCAGCACGCGGGCTCCCCCTGTGAGGGGAAGATGCTGGACGGCCTCCGCCTGCTCGTCATCGGCCTCTATCTCCGGACCGGTCTCCGTCTCCACGTCGGCCACCATCTCCACTGCGGCCTCCGACCCCCGGCCGGTCCCTACAACGACAAACCGTCCCAGGTTGTTGAGGAGGCGGCGCCACTCGGAGTGGTTCGAGTCCTCGCCCCAATCGGCGAGTTTGGCGGCCTGCTCCATCCGAAACGCAAATGGTGGGTCCACCTCGTCTATCAAGATAGGGACGAGAACCCCACGCCTCCTGGCCTCCTCTGCCTCCGTCTTCACCCACCGCGAAGTGATCGAATCGGCCGACCAGGCCACGATCACACATCTGGCCTCGTTCAGCATCTTCTCTATGTACTCGTCGAATGGGACGCCGAGCGGGATCTCCCGATCCCACCACACGCTGTAGCCGGCCGACTCCAACGCTTTGGCCACGACCGCGACCCGCTCACGGTCTTCGCTGGCGTAGCTGAGGAAGATATCGCTCATGACTGTCTTCCATGCTATCGGCAGCACTTCCTTCCTGTTCGGGCCGAACGGCACTATCAACGCGGGTTCGGAAAGGTAGATTCATGAGAGGCGCGGCAACTCGACCGCGCACACCGTCCGAATAGGAGGGCACCAGAGTGGAGTTCCGCAGTAAGAAACAGGAAGACACATACCGGCAGGTCGGCACCTGGATGCGCGAGATCTTCGGGGAGTCCCTCATCGTTCGCGAGGAACTCCCCAGCTATGTGGTCCGGGCCGGCAGTGCGCTGGTCCATATAGGCATCCTCCCGTGGGAGGACCACAACGACTCGACGGTCAGGATCATCGCATTCGTCGTTCGCGGCCCCGATACCGACTCCGAACTCACGAATTACCTGCTCCGCGAGAACGACGATTTCCGTTTCGGTGCATTCGCACTCGACGGCGACGGCGATGTCTCCTTCAACTACACGATGATCGGCTCGACGCTGACCAAGGATGCTCTGCGACTCGTGGTGGGTGCGGTGGGGGGCACCGCCGACAAGTACGACGACGAGATCGTGGAGAGGTGGGGCGGCCAGACGGCTCTGGATCACCTCAGCTCAAGCGGCTGATCCAACCCGGCACCCCCGGACTCTGGACAACCAGGCCGGCCGCAGGGCCGAAGCGGCAGGCTTGACTCACCGTCGGTAGGACGACCCATCTGCTCGTGCCGTCGGCAGCGATCGATCCAGGTGGGGAACCGGTCGCGCACACGGCAAATCGGCACGCGGAATCTGCTGCAGACCGGGGTGTGACAACCGGGGACGTTGTCCCTGGCGGGACGGTGTGATGGGTTGAGCCCTCCGAACGAGACTGTGGGTTGCAAGGACTCACAATTCGAAGGGCGGGCTCGTTTCTCCCGCTAGATCACAGCATCCGAATGCGCCTCTTACTCCGGAGGGCTGGCGGCTCGGCTCCCAGCCTGACGCAACAGGCCGGTCCACCCCCATTAGGAGTCGATCACGGCCGTGAACGACAGGGTGTCACCGCTGCGTATGTCGGCGATCTCGGTGCAGGTCAGTTCAGCGACGAACGACGCTGTGAGTCGTGGGAATCCCGCGGAATGGAGGTACTCAAAGCGGCTGATCATGAGGACGCAGTCCCCGGGGTGGGCGTTGAATGTCTTCCCCTCGTAGGTGACGATGAGCGTGATCCGGTCAGTTCGCGCCACGCCGACGGTGATTGCTGGTGCCAGCAATCTGAGTGTTGCCCCGGCCCCCTCATACTTGATATCGATGTCGTCTGAGGAGCCATCGGGACCGGAGTGGATCTGGGCGTTCGGCACGGTTCTGTCGAGAAGCAGTCGGCCTTCCACGGCTCCGGACGCGTCGATGACAGCGAGCACTTCCGGGCGGGCCGCCACCTCGGCAGCCGGATCGAGTGCCCGGGATGTCGTCTCGTTGGCCTGTGTGTTGTCGGGAGGCGGCAGGAAGACGCGGCCGGCGAGATACGTGGCCGAGATGACCAGCCCGATGGCCAATGCCCCGGCCAGGAGATCGCGGCCACCACGCCGGATTGAGCCCATGGTCACACCCTCCGTTTCGCGTGGCGCGGATCACCGACTTCGCGGAGCCCGGCGCTGATGAGATAGAACGAAGAGGCCAGCAGGGAGATCGACAACGCTCCCGTCATGAGAGTGCTCCAGGGGACACCGGTGGCGAGGGCGCTCTGGTAGATGAGTGCGTTGTAGACGAGATTGCCGAGCCCATAGCGGTATTCGGCGATCCCGAGCAACTCTATGAATCCCTGGGTCACCAGCGCCCCGACCACCCCGGCCAATACGACGGTCGCCACGTGAGGGATGACATCGGGCACCACATGGTGGGTGATGATCCACCGCGGGCCACCACCCGCTGAACGGGCCGCCTCGATGTAGGGCTTCTCCATGACGGAGAGCGCGCGTGCCCGCACCACGATCGTCGCAGGCCCTAACCCGTAGAACAGTCCGTAGAGCAACCCCAGTTCGATGGGGCCGAAGAGCCCGCGCTTGCTGGCGATGAGGAAGATGAGCGGGGGTGGGAGGAGGACGAACGCGTCGGCCATGTGGGTCAGTACCCGGTCGCCTCTCCCCTTGAAGAAGGCTGCGGACGTCCCGACGATCATCCCGATGAGTCCGGCGCTGATCGCGGTGGAGATGGCCACCAGGAAGGTGGGGCGCAGACCGTAGGTCATCAGGCTCAGCACGTCCCGGCCGAGCGGATCGGTTCCCAGGAAGTGGGCAAGCGAGGGCCCCGAGGGATGGAGGATCGCCGGGTCGTGGCCGACCTCCGGCCGGTACACGGCTTGTTGGCCCGCCCAGATGGTCGCCTGGAGCACCGGGTGGATGAAGGTCAGGATCGCAAAGAATGCCAGGATGACCAGCCCGACGATGACCATCTTGCTGCGAAACACCCTTGCCCAGGTATCGGCCCAGCCTTCGATCCGGTATCCGGGAGTGCCAGCGGTCATATCGACTCACCATCGATTCGCAACCGGGGGTCGATGCCCGCCTGGACGAAATCGAGGACGATCCGCAGCACCAGACCGATGATTCCCACCACGGCGACTATGCCCACGATGATCGGCACGTCCCCCGACTCGATCGCGGACAGGAACAGGCTCCCTACGCCGTACACGCCCGACGAGTACTCGATGATGATCAGGCCACTGATGAGATAGGGAACGCTCGCAAACAGCCGCGAGAGCGACGGGAGCACAGCGTTCGGGGCCGAATGCCGGTCACGGATCAGGCGCTCAGGCACGCCTTTGGCTCGCGCAGTGAGCACATAGTCCTCGGTCATCTCTGCCGAGACCCCAGTGCGCATCACCAGCATGCTTTCGCCGAAGGCGATCAGGGTCAATGCCAGGGCGGCTATCACCGCGTTTGGCCACAGCAGGCGGTTGATGGCTTCCGCCCAGACACCGAGCGCCAGCAGGCCCGCAACGAAGCCGACGAGACCCACGGGGATCGCCAGCAGCCCCAGCACCCTGCGTTGGTTTCGTCGCGCC
>CBDUUY010000015.1:0-16039 GCA_965370535.1 uncultured bacterium | reverse complement strand
CGCAATGCCCAGCCCGGCCTGGTGCGCGGGGGCTCGGCGGACGCGCACTCCACGACCCGCCGGGGCGGCCCCCGGCCCGCCCCTTCTGCATGCTTACCTAGCGTGTCTCCCCCGCGGCGGCGGGGGAGATGCCCCCGCTGCGGGGGCAGAGATGGTGGTTCCGATGTGGTGGCGCGTCACCTGGGGTTCTACCGGCCCTCTCTGGCCCCGTCCTTCTCGGCCGGGCCCATCTCTCCCGCCGCTGCGGGAGAGAGCGAAGAACGTTCTGCCTCTCGCTCCCCGCTCCAGTGGGGAGTTGCCCCGGTCCCGGGGTTGGAGGCGGGTGGCGCCGCCGCTCAGCGGCCTCTTAGAAGACCCCGCGGCGGCCGGACTTGGGGGCGAAGGCAGCACTCAGGTCGTGGCCGGCGAAGGCACCTTCGGCGTCCCGGCCTGCCGCGTAGCGGTAGAGGGCGGTCTGGAAGATGCCGTTGAGCGCCGACAGGACCATCACCACGGCCAGCACCCACAGCACTGCGACGGCGATGCCGATGAAGGCGATCGTGCCCCCGGCGGCGACGGCTGCGGCGGCGAGGAGGAAAGCGGGCAGGACCGCTACGAACCCCAGCAGGCCGAAGCCGACCTGGGCGGCCATGTTCTCCCCCCAGGTGCGTTTGAACAGGGAACCCGAGCGTTTGACGGCGTCTACGACACCGATGTCTTCGATGACCAGCACCGGGACCACCAGGAAGGTCACCAGCGACCAGGCGATTCCTGCGACGCCCGAGGCGATGCGGCCGAAGACGCCGGCGCGTTCCTCTATGGCCCGGAGGATGATCGACACCGTGGCCGACACCAGGGCCCAGGGGAGGATGCGGTGCACGCGGCCGGCGGCGCCTCGCAGTGCGCTGCCCACCGTGGGGTCTCCGCCGTCGAGTCGCTCGTTGGCGGCATGCACCAGGGCGGCGTTGAAGAAGATGGTGATGAAGGCCAGCGCTACGTAGGCCACGAACATGAGCACATAGCCGATCGTGCCGGGATCCTCGATCTCCGTCCCACTCCCGGTCATCAGGATCGGTGCCAGGAACGATGCCGCCACGATCAGCGTTGCCAGCAGCGACAGGATCGGCAGGACCAGCAGTTCCTTGTCCGCCTTGAGGACCTGCCAGGAGGCTTTTGCGAGTTCGAGTGTGCGAGAAATACGTCCCATGTGAATGAGTGTATTGCCGGAGGGGCGGTCTATGGGGGATCGCCCTGTACCATCGCCGGGCATCTGGAGCATGTAGTGACAATGGACCCAACCCACTTCGAACCCGAGGCTCGCCGGCCGTCGCGCTGGCCGTGGGTGCTGGCGTCGGGCGTCATCCTGTTCGGAGTCGTGGTGCTGCTGTTGTGGCCGGTCAAGGTGCCGTACTACGCCATGTCGCCCGGGCCCGTCGAAGAGGTCTCCGGCCTGGTCACGATCATCGACGAACCGACCTATGGGTCCGCGGGCGACCTGTACCTGCTGACCGTGGGCCTTCGCGAGGTGAACGTCTTCGAGTGGGTCGAGGCCCACTTCGACTCCGAGACCGACCTGATCGAACGTGAGAGTATCCGGCCCACCGGCACCACCCAGGAGCAGGTGACCCGCCGCAATCTGGAGTCGATGAACGAGTCGATCGACACCGCCATCTTCGTGGCGCTGGGCCGCCTGGGTTATGAGGTGGGATTCTCGGGCGACGGTGCCGAGGTACTGCAGGTGGTCGAGGAGAGCGCCGCCGACGGCAATCTCGAGGAGGGCGACATCGTCGAGGAAGTGGCCGGAGTGGCCGTATCCACTGCCGAGGAGGCCGCCGATGTGATCAGGTCGTACCGCATAGGGGACACGATCACTGTGGGCGGTTCGCGTGGGGAGGGGACCTTCGAGGCGGAGGTCACGCTGGGGCCACATCCCGACATCGAAGGGGCCCCGATGCTGGGGGTCGTGTTCGACACGGCCAACCTCGCGTTGGTGCTGCCGATCGACGTCAGGATCGATTCCCGCAACATAGGAGGACCGTCGGCGGGGATGATGTATGCCCTCGCCGTCATGGACATGCTCACCGAGGGAGATCTCACCGGCGGCAACCGGGTGGCCGGCACCGGCACCATCCGGTTCGATGAGACGGTGGGCCCGATCGGGGGAGTGCGCCAGAAGGTATATGCCGCCAGGGGCATCGGAGCCGATTACGTGCTGGTTCCCGCCGACAACTACGAGGACGCCCTGACCGCTGCAGGCGACGAGATCGTGGTGGTGTCGATCTCGACTCTGCAGGAGGCTCTCGATTTTCTCGGATCATTGGAACCGCTCCCGGCCTCACTCGCAACCGGGTAGAGGTTCGAGTTCCCCTCTCATTGGCTCTTGCAGCGGTACGCTGCCGGTGATGGCCGACAACCCACTGGTCCCCGAAGAGTTGACCACGGCCGGGCTCCCGACTTCGCGTCGCGGGTTCGATCGTAAGGCGGTGGCTGCACTCGTAGAGGAGGCAGCCCGACGCTGGATGGAACTGCGCAATCACCACGATGCGGTGGTCGCCGAGATCGAACGGCGCGGAGGCATCGAGAACCTCGGTCGGGACCTCCGCGAGATCGGCGAGAGGGTGGCCACCATCCTCGGGGAGGCGCAGCAAGCCTCCGACGAGTTGCGCTCTCACGCCGCGGAAGAAGCCAGGGGCCGCCTCGACGAGATGGCTGATCACACCGACGGCCTCGTCCGTGAGGCGCAGCAGATCGCATTCGTGCTGAGGCGCGATGCGTGGGAGGGCGGGTCCGAGTTGCTGTCCCAGGTGCAGGCCACCGCCGAGGCCATGATCGAACGGGCCGAGGCGGACGCCCTCATCATCAGGGCGCAGGCCGAACAGGATGCGCACCGTCACCTGACCGATGCTCGCAAGGAGGTGGCCGACACCACCAGAACCGCCCGCTTCGAGGCGGAACGCCTGGTTGGAGAGGCCAAGCACCGTGCCGACGAACTGATCGCCGAGGCCGCCCGCTCCGGATCGGGTGCGATGGACCAGGAGGCCGAGCCCCGGACGCCGGGTTGGGGGGTCAAGGTGATCGGGTCAGAGTCGCGGCGGCTGGGCCGCGATCCGGCCGTTGAGATCGACCCGCACCACCCCGCCTACGGCGATGTGCTGGCGGCCGAGGTGAGCACTCTCCGGGAGCAGGAGGTGGAGCCGGAGATACCCGAGCCTCCCGCAGACGACCCCGGCGGGATGAGCGTCGGGGAGATCGTGGAGGAGGAGGCGCACGTCCTCACCCCACAGCCGGAGCCTGATGGGTCTGTGGTGCCGGAGAGGCCGGAGCCGGAGACGGAGTCTCGACCGGATACCGAGACCGATCTCGATCCAGACCGGATGGTGGAGACAGAAGCAGAGCCGGTTGTCGAGATAGAACCGGAAGCAATCCCCGCACCCGACGAGGTGGACAACCTCTTCGATCGATTGCGACGCACCGATGAGATACCGGTCGTTGCCGTCGAGTCGGAGCCACCCCCCGTGCCGGAGCCCGAACCGGCTGAGCCGGAGCCCACCCCCGAACCCGCTGCTCCACCGCCCCCCATCGCCCCCGGCCTCGATGCCGTCGAGGTACGGGACCGGGTGCTTCTCCCCGTCCTCAACGAGTACGTGCGCGAGGCGCGACGGCAGTTGATAGAGGTTCAGAACCAGGCGCTCGACGAGATCCGCACCCTGCGCCGGGGTGCCTCCTGGCAACCGGATTCCGATCTCGTGACGGGTGCGCTGCGGGATGCCGTGACGCCGTTGGCCGCCGCCGCCGTCGAGGCGGGCGGCCGGGGCGCCGCCGAGATGGGCGCAGCCCCTGCGCCTGGGCCGGTCTCAGAGGCGAGGGCACTGAGACTGATCGAGGACATGGTCCAAGCGATGATGGCCGATGCGGTTGCGGCCGCGGCCGCCGAAGACCCGGGGAGTGAGGTGGCCCGGGTGTTCCGCACATGGCGAAACGACGAGATCGAGCGCTGGGTGCGAACCGCCGGCTACGCCGGTTACCACGATGGATTGGTGGCGGGCCTGGCCGGGGTCGGGGTCGCCGAGATCGTCGGGATCCGCCACGGCAGGCTCTGCACGGAGTGTCCCGCCGCCGCCGGGATCATCTGGGATCCTGCAGGGCCACCCCCCGATCCGTACAGATCGCCGCCGGCCCGGCTCGACTGCACCTGCGCGGTAGAGCCTCACATCTGACCAACCGCGTCCTGAGTCCCGCCCAGCCCGTAGAATGGTTTTCCAATGACCGAACGTGAACCCACCCCCATCCCGGTTCGGCGCGGCATCAGCACGCGCCGCCGAATCCTCATCATCGTCGCTGTGGCCCTAGTCGTGCTGGTGCTCTCGCTGCGGGGCATCGCCACCTTCTGGACCGATTACCTGTGGTTCGACTCCGTCGGATTCGGCTCGGTGTGGACCACTCTCATCTTCACCAGGGTGGGCCTGGTGGCTGTGGGCACCGCTGTGGCCGGTGTGCTGCTGTTCGCCAACCTGGTGATGGCCGATCGCTTGTCACCGCGCAACATGGTGTCCAGCGGCGCCCCCGACGAGGAGTTGATCGAGCGGTTCCAGGAGTGGGTGGAGCCGCGAATCCTGTGGCTGCGCCTGGCGGTCTCCGGGTTCTTCGGTCTGCTGATAGGCCTGGGGGCCGGCGCATGGTGGGAGAACTGGCTGCTGTTCACGAATGCCGAGCGTTTCGGGGTCATCGACCCGGTCTTCAACAACGACATCGGCTTCTACATCTTCTCTGTGCCCTTCTACCGGGACCTGTTCGCCTGGGGTTTCCAGTTCATCCTCATCACCACGCTGATCGTGGCGGCCCTGCATTACCTCAACGGTGGGATCCTGATCCAGCCGGGCCGCCAGCAGATCTCCCCCGGGGTCAAGGTGCACCTCTCCGTGCTGCTGGCGCTCCTCGCGATACTGAAGGCGGTCGGCTACTGGCTGGACCAGTTCGACCTCCTGTACTCCACCAGGGGCTTTGTGGTCGGGGCTTCCTACACCGATGTCACCGCCCAGTTGCCGGCGCTGCGGCTGCTGATCTTCATCTCGCTGTTTGCGGCAATTCTGCTGCTGGTCAACATCCGGTTCCAGGGCTGGATGCTCCCCGCCGCTGCGGTAGGTCTGTGGCTGGTCACCTCGTTCGTAGTCGGTTTCATCATCCCCGAGGCGGTGCAACGCTTCAGTGTCGAACCGGACGAGATCAGCAAGGAGTTGCTGTACGTCGAGAGAAACATCGAATTCACCCGGCAGGCGTTTGATCTCGATGACATCGAGATCAAGGGCTTTGCTGCGTCGCCCGACCTCGACAGCACCGGGATCGCCGCCAACGCGCCCATTATCGACAATGTGCGGCTGTGGGATTCGGGTGTCCTGCTGACCACCTACCGCCAGTTGCAGGAGCTCCGCCCCTTCTACCAGTTCGACGATGTGGATGTGGACAGGTATCTGCTGAACGGCGAGATGACCCAGGTGATGCTGGCCGCGCGCGAGTTGGATGCCGAGGGCCTCCCCGAGGGCAATTGGGTCAATGAGCACCTGGTCTACACGCACGGGTACGGCGCGGTCGTCAGCCCCGCCAACTCGGTGAGCACCGAGGGTCAGCCCGATTTTCTGGTGCGGGACATCAACCCTGATGACGACGCTCCCGATGCGGTCCGCATCGATCAGCCCCGCATCTACTTCGGCGAGGCGTTGGACTCGGGCAACTTCGTGATCGTCGGCACCAAGGAGCGGGAAGTCGACTTCCCTATGGAGTCGGCGGGGTCCGAGACGGTGGCTTTCAATTCCTACGACGGCGAAGGCGGCGTCGGAGTGGGCGGGTTCTTCCGCAGAGCGGCCCTTGCGCTGAGGTTTGCCGACATCAACACCCTGATCTCCGGCCAGATCTCGGCCGACAGCCGGGTGCTGATGGTGCGCAACATCCGGGACCGGTTCACCAAGGCCGCCCCGTTCTTGAGTATCGACGCCGATCCCTACATAGCTCTGGTGGACGGGCGCCTGGTGTGGATCGTGGACCTCTACACCACCACCGATCGGTATCCGTACTCATCGAGCGCCGACATCAGCAGGCTCAACGCCCAGCGGTCCGGGTTGATCGACAACTTCAACTACATCCGCAACAGCGTGAAGGGCACCATCGACGCCTACGACGGCACCATGGTCCTGTACGTCGTCGATGATGACGACCCCGTCGTGGATACATACCGGGGTATCTTCCCGGCTTTGTTCACCGACGGCAGCGAGATGAGCGACGACCTGCGGGCCCACCTGCGGTACCCGGAGGACCTATTCCGCATCCAGAGCGACATGTACACCAGGTACCACATGGTGGAGCCGAGGGTGTTCTTCAACAACGGCGACCCGTGGCAGATCGCCAGGGATCCGTCCACCACCCCCGGGGAGCAGGCACCGGGAGCCAACCGGCCGATGCTGCCCTACTACCTGCTGATGACGCTGCCGGGGGAGGACGATCTCTCATACCTGCTGCTGCAGCCGTTCACTGCCGAGGACCGGCCCAACATGGTGTCGTTCCTGGTGGCCAAGAGCGACCCGGACTCGTACGGCGAGATGATCGACTTCGCCCTGCCCAGGGACTCCTTCGTGGACGGCCCCGGCCAGATCGGGGCGAGGATCAACCAGGATCCCGATGTCTCCCGTGAGTTCACCCTGCTGGGCCAGGAGGGGTCAGAGGTGATCCAGGGCAACATGCTGGTGGTGCCCATCGAGGAGTCGATCCTCTATGTGCAGCCCATCTACCTCAGTGCCCGCCAGGAGGGCACCGGCAGCGACAGCGCCGCCCTGCCCGAGTTCAAGCGGGTCGTGGTGGTGTTCGGCGACCGCATCGTGATGCGGGACAGCCTGGGCGAGGCGCTGACCGCCGTCTTCGGTGAGACGGCGCCGCCCATCGTGGTGGAACCCGGTGAGACCCCGGTGACGCCGGTCGAACCCGGCGAGTTGCCGGATGGTGTCGACGCCCAGGTGATGACGCTGCTGTTGCAGGCCGACGCGGCCTTCCAGCGTGCCGATGCCGCTCTCCGCAACGGCGATCTGGGCACGTATGCCGACGAGATCGCCGAGGCGCAGCGTCTCATCGGGGAGGCGACGGCGCTGCTGCAGGGGTCCTGAGCCGGATTCCGCTTTGCCCCCGGGCCACTGGTACAATCTCGCCCCACGCCGCGGGGTGGAGCAGTCTGGTAGCTCGTCGGGCTCATAACCCGAAGGTCGCAGGTTCAAATCCTGCCCCCGCTACGAACGAGAACCCGGTCATTCGACCGGGTTTCTCGCGTATTCGATGTCGACTCGCAGGGCGCACACTTCAGGGGGCAGAGGGATAGGGTGAGCTTGTGACCGAGATCACAGTGGAACCGGAAGGTGGCCAGACCTACCGGGTGACCGTGACCGAGACCGGATCTTCGACCACCCACGAGGTGACCGCCAGCTCTGCCGACTTGGACCAGCTCGGCGGCGGCGCCAATCCGGAGAAGCTGATCGAGGCATCTTTCCGCTTCCTCCTCGATCGTGAGTCCAAGGAGTCGATTCTCAGACGGTTCGACCTCAGCGTTATCCCTCACTACTTCCCCGAATATTCGTCACGGATCGCCGACTACCTGTGACCACAGATCCGGAAACGTTTGCCGCTGAGGGTCTCGTGCCGCGGACCTGGTCGAACGAACCCGGCTACCGGTACGGGGAGCATCAGCACCGCTTTCACAAGGTGCTGTTCTGCGTCCGCGGGTCAATCACTTTCCACACCCCCAACGGGGACACCCGGCTCGGACCTAGAGACCGGCTCGATCTCCTTCCGGGCACACCGCACAGCGCCACCGCCGGTTCCGAGGGGGTCACCTGCATGGAGGCTTCCCGCGCTCGTGCACCAGAGGGTGCCTGGACTTGATGTCACGGAAGTCGGTCACACAAACCGTATGCAACGCTGGAAGCTGAGACGGAGAAAGACGATGGGATGTGTTCTGTGGATGGTGGCTGCCCTGGTTGGATTCGCTGGGCTGCTCACGCTTGCTCAGCGTCGGTTGATCTATCTGCCAACCCAAACGGTTCCGCTCATCACCGGTGAACTCGCAGGATGGGAGGAGGTTGCGTTTGACACCAGCGATGGCTTGACGCTGCAGGGTTGGTTCACCCCACCCGAAATGGGCGCTCCGGTCGTGATCGTTTTCAACGGCAACGCCGGCAACCGTGGCGACCGGATTCCCCTTGGGACAGGTCTAGCCGAAAAGGGCCTCGGGGTTCTGCTGTTCGATTACCGCGGCTACGGGGGTAATCCGGGTCACCCCAGCGAGTCCGGATTGGCCCGCGATGCCCGCGCCGCGGCGGCCTGGGTGCGCATGAATGCCCCGGCCCACCCGGTCGTGTATTTCGGGGAGTCCCTGGGAGGGGCAGTGGCCATCGAACTGGCGCTGGATCACCCACCTGCGGTCTTGGTGTTGCGATCCCCGTTCACATCTTTGGCGGACGTCGCCGCCGACCACTATTGATTCTTGCCGGTACGGGCTCTGCTGTGGGATGAGTATCCATCGATTGACCGCATTGAGGAGGTGGCCGCTCCCACGTTGGTCATCGCTGGATCTGCCGACTCGATAATCCCGCTCGACCAGAGCCGCGCCATCTACGATGCCGCACCCGAGCGCAAAGAGCTGCTGGTGATCGACGGGGCGGACCACAACGATCATGCTCTTGTTGCCGGCTCGGTTGTGATAGACGGCACCACCCGATTCAGCATCGACGTCACATCCGAATGACCACTGGCCGGTCCAGTCGGCGATAAGTGAGGCGGCTACACGCACCGGCAAAGCCAGCGAGGCTCACTCAGCCGGCGGCCGAGGCAGAGGTTCTCGAAGCGATTCAAGGTCGCGTCCCGGCGAAGGCGACGCTGATGGGCCGCTACCGTCGTTAGTGCGATGTTGCACGGGGACGGTGCCGTGGACACACGTGTGGGAAGAGGTAAGCCCGCGCGCCGACGCGGGAGCAAGCACGTCGTCCTCCGGTTCTATGCAGAGTTGAAGGACTTCCTGGCGGCGCACCACCGGTCGGGGAGGGTCGGCCGCACGTTCGACGTGGCGGGAAGCGTCAAGGACATGATCGAGGCTTGCGGCGTGCCCCACACCGAGGTGGATCTCATCCCGCCGAACACCAATTCAGCGGCATCTCCCTTCGCCATACACCACGTCCGTGGACGCAACTGGGGATACCTGAAGCGCAGTTACGCCCACTGCGTGGGCTAAGCTGCGCTCAAGATGTCAACAGGTGGTCTCTCTTCTGAGAATCGTGGGTACGTCGAGCAGTTGCACCGCGCCTTCTCCGAGCCTTTCACAGCTGAGGATGCTGCGAGGGCGCTGGAGCTCGATCCGGAGCGGGCTCGTCGTCTTGTGCGGTACCTCGCCGACCGGGGATGGCTCGACCGAGTGCGCCGCGGCGTGTATCTGCCTGTTCCGCTCGATTCGCATCGGTCTGGGGAGGCCTATCAGGACCCTTGGGTGGTTGCCAAAGTCGTGTTCGAACCTTCCTACATCGCCGGGTGGAGTGCCGCTGAGCATTGGGACCTCACCGAGCAAATCTTCCGTGATGTTCTGGTTGTGACGGGTCAGCGTCCTCGAGATCGGACTCCAACGATCGGCGGTACAACATTCGTGCTTCATTCCCTTGACCCATCGAAGCACTACGGTCTGGTGCCAGTGTGGAGAGGCAACCAGCGGATCGATGTCACGGATCCTCCGCGGACGGTGATCGACCTGCTGGCCAATCCGACCTGGGGTGGAGGGATTCGTCAGGTCGCGGAAATCATCACCGAGTATTTCGAGGGAGATCATCGCGACGATTCCCTCCTTGTCGAGTATGGCGATCGGTTGGGGATCGGGGCCGTGTTCAAGCGACTGGGGTTCCTGATTGGGGAGATGGACATCGATGCGCCGGAGCTTGTGGAACGCTGTCTGGAACGTCGAACGGCGGGCGTGAACGATCTCGACCCGTCGATTGATGCCGTGGGTCGGACCGTATCCCGGTGGGGCATCCGGGCGAATGTGCGTGTGAGGAGCGCCGCGGAGTGATCGGCGAGCGAGATCTTCGGGCTCGAGTCGCGGAATGGGGTCTTCGCGATGACGTTGTGGAGAAGGACTATGTCCTCGGCTGGGTGCTCGCCGGGATCGGAACCGAACCAGCCTTGCGTGATGGCTGGGTGTTCAAGGGCGGCACCTGTCTGAAGAAGTGCTACCTCGAAACCTTCCGATTCTCCGAGGATCTCGACTTCACGGTCTTGGAGAACGGCCCAATCGCCGAAGACGAGGTGCTGGGCCATCTGGATCGGATGCTCGAGCGCATCGGAAGGGAATCGGGCATCGACTTCGCGGTGCGCCAACGCAGGCTGCGGGTTCGACCGAACGGGAGTCTCGAAGGCCGGATCTACTACCGGGGTCCCCGCAACGCTCCGAACCCAGCCAGCGTTCGTCTCGATCTCACGCGAGATGAACAAGTCGCCAGACCGCCGGTCATGCGACTGATTCAGCATCTCTATTCCGATCAGCTTCCCGAGCCAGCGACCGTGCGCTGCTACTCCCTCGAGGAGGTGTACGCAGAGAAGATCAGGGCCATGGGCGAGCGTGGACGACCGAGAGATCTCTACGACATCGTGTTCCTCCTCGACTACCCGGGTCTGACGGCCCATCCAGAACTCATCAGCGAGACCCTCATTGTGAAGTGTGAATCGAAGGGCGTGCCGGTTCCGACTCTTGAGTTGCTGCGGGAGTCGCCTTACCGCGTCGAGCTCGAATCGGAATGGGTGAACATGCTCGGGCATCAGCTCCCGGCGTTGCCTCCGCTCGATCACTATTGGGACAGGCTCCCTGAACTGTTTAGGTGGCTCGATGGCGAACTCGATGTCGAGCCGGCGGTTCCAGTCGCTGGTGGAGCAGGGGAGAGGGTTTGGGCTCCCTCGCCACCATCGTGGTCGTGGGGGTCGGGCCCGGCACTCGAACCGGTCCGCTTTGCCGGAGCCAACAGACTCTGTGTCGATCTTGGGTACGGCGGCACCGTGCGCCGGGTCGAGCCGTACTCGCTCAGAGTCACTCGAGACGGCAACTTGCTTCTGTATGCGATCCGACGAGACAACCGGCAATTGCGGTCGTATCGAGTCGACCGGATCCAGTCGGTCGAGATCACAACCGAGCCCTTCAGGCCCGTGCGCCTCGTCGAGTTCCGTCCCGCGGGCCCACTCGCTGCGCCACCAACAGCTCATCGATCAGCAGGCGGCAAAGGAACGTCTTTCGCTCGGCCGTACCGCGTGGAGTGCGCGGTGTGTGGCAAGACGTTTGCCCGTTCACGGCCTGGAACCAGGCTGAATGCACACAAGGACGAGAGCGGGTTGCCGTGCCCTGGCCGGACCGGATATCAGGTGTGAGTGAGACAAGCCGGGACGGCGGAGCCCGGCGGTCCCCGTGTCAAACTGGTGTCAAACGAACGGTGCCGAACGGCCACGTGGGGAGCCGGACGAGCTATCACTCCGAACTCAGAGACCCGTATTCGCAAGGACTTTCGCGGATTCTGTATGACCGTCGCGGGCGATGAGTCATAACTCATAACCCGAAGGTCGCAGGTTCAAATCCTGCCCCCGCTACGAAAGAAGCCCCCTGAGATGAGGGGGCTTCTGTTATGTGGGCTGTGCGGATGCCTTCGGGCGGGCTCGCAGTGACTCCGGGGGTGGCGCAGGGAGGGAAGACCCCTGGGACACCCACATATCCCGAGTGTTTTCTCGCGTCTCGGATCAGCCCCAGTCGCCCATGTCAAGCTTGTGTCAAACGCGAGAGTTCGCCACAGACGGGCAAGTCATCCCGATCCGATGCCTCGGTCGTTCTCGCGCCAGGTGAACCGGTCCGGGTTTTCCAGAGGCTCCGATCCTTGGGAGTGGTGGGGCTTGTGGGACACACAAACAGGTGTGCACCGGATCAAGTCATCGGCGGGAAGGACTCTTCGATGGTGAGCGAGGACGCAGCGCCTGGCGAGCCGGTCTCGGATGCTCGGGTGACGTTCTGACGGTTCTCGCTTCGATCTGGCAGCAGGGCACAGGGAAGGCGTAGCAACGACGCCGGTCGACGGTGGGTGTCGTAGGCTCGGGCGTGGATGAATCATGGCGAGATATTCAGCGTCCGAGCGATCGCCGATCTGGCCGGCCCGCGGGTCTATGCGCGTGGGGTCGGCTACTACGCCGACGGGCGCGTCGAACTCGACGCCGCGGGGGACCGGCGAATGGAAGCGACGGTGCGCGGCTCGATTCCCTACACCGTGGAGCTGTGGATCGATCGCGACGAGCCCGGATGGTCGTGCAACTGTCCGGCCGCCGAGGACGGCTCTTTCTGCAAGCACTGTGTGGCCGTTGCGTTGCAGCTTGCCGATGGCCCGGTGTCGATCATCTCGCCGATGCCCGATCCGGCCGACATGGGTCTCGCTGCAGACGTTTCGTCTCACGTCGAGAGGCTCTCGCGCGAGCAGCTGATAGAGATCGTGCTCGGGCAGTGCGAGAGCGACTGGCGGCTCCGGGAACGGATGACCGCCGAGGCGAGGCACGCACGTGGCGAAGGTCCCGACGGCGATTCATGGCGACGCCGCATTGATGCGGCGTTCGCTCCCCACGACGGTTTCGTCATCTATCGCGAGGCGCCGGCATGGGCGTCGGGGATCGACGAGGTGATCGACGCGCTCGAAGATCTCGCGAATGTCGGCTATGAGGACGCGGTGATTGTGCTGGCCGAGTACGCGCATCACTGCGCCGAGGCCGCCATCGGATACGTCGACGACTCCGATGGTTGGCTCAGCGATATCGAGGAGCGCTTGAGCGAACTACACCTGAGCGCCTGCGAAGCAGTACGCCCCGATCCGGCGGCGCTGGCGCGGCGCCTCGTCGATCTGGAACTGACTTCCAAGCTGGACGGTTTCCATCGCGCTGCCGTCACGTACATCGGAGTGCTCGGCGAGGCAGGACTCGCGGAGTACCGGCGGATCGTAAAACCCCGGTGGGAGGCGCTCATGGATACAACCGGCCGGCAGTCGGGCGATCGGTTCGCGGTCGAACAGGCGATGATTGGTGTCGCGTTGGGCTCGGGCGACGTCAACGAACTGATCGAGGTCCGCGGCAGGGATCTGCGAACGCCCGCCGGCTATCTCGAGATCGCGATGGCATTGGCTCGCGCCGGTCGCATCGGCAACGCGATCGAGTGGGCCCAGCGGGGATTGGCTGAGTATTCGGATCGCACCTGGCAACTCCCGGAGCTGCGCGACTTCCTTGCGGGGATTCTCCGATCGCAGGGGAACGATGCCGAGGCCGTCGAGCTCTACTGGCAGGGATTTGAGACGACGCCGTCCCGGTCGAGCTACCGGCGGCTTCTCAAAGAAAGCGACTCCGATGCCGCCGCTGCGTGGTCGGAACGCTGTCTCGAGACGCTCAGGGCTCGGGTGGCCGAGGAACGCCCAGGTGACGAAGGCAGGCGCTCGCATGTCGTTCCTCGTCCCGCTCAGGCGCTCATCGACATCCTCATGTACGAAGGCGACGTCGAAGGCGCTTGGACGATCGCCACCGAATACGGATGTGACAATGGCACGTGGATGACGCTGGCTCGTGTCCGTGAAGCGAAGCATCCGCTCGGTTCGATCGCTGTGTACGAACGCGAGGTCCTCGCCTTGATCGACCGGAAGAAGAACCATGCCTACCGGGCCGCCGTCGACCTGCTCGAACGCATCCGCGTACTTGCCGACCGTGCGGGGCAACCCGAACGGTTCACCGTGCTTCTCGAACGGGTCCGCACCGAGCACCGTGCGAAGCGGAATCTCAAGGCTCTTCTCGACGACAAGGCCTGGTGAGAGCTTTCAGGATCGGCCGGCGCCAGGTGTCCGTTGGACGAGACTTGGGTTCGTGCGTCGAGAGTCGCAGTGTCGTCTCCCGCGACGGATCCGGACGTGATCTCGGCGGGGCATCCACGAATGGAGAAGGCTCGAATCGAGCCGCTGAGCCGATCCGGTGGTGTGCGTGGCGTGTGCCGGTGTAACTCTGATCTCGTCAGGTGATGCCGAGCCACCGTCGGTACGCGTTGATGAGCGATCTCGCGGGACCGCGCGGAACCGATAGATCGAGCAGCGAGACGCGGTGGGTCTGCGCATCAAGCCTGAGGATGGCGACGAGGCCGCGTGGTGTGTGGCCGTCGAAATCGACACCGCACAACTGAACGGCCACACCGGCCAGGGTCGCGTCGAGTGGGAAATCGATGTCATCTTCGAAGGCTTGGGCGAACGACCAGTAGCCCTCGTCGCCATATGCGTCGACGGTGACGCGCTCGATGATCTCTTCAATGGTGTCGTCGTCAGAACACATCAGCGTGATCTTCCGTGGGGGTCGTGTTCACCGGGGGTCTCCTCTGCCGTGTCCTTCCCTTCGGGATGTCGAAGCCGAGGGAGGCGTACGCCGGGAGCCGTTTGCGGTGCATTCGATCCAGGACGGGAATACGTACATCGACGTAGTCGTGGAGTTCGACGTGATGCTTGCCAGCGTGCGTCCGAAGCAGGCGGCCGACATACTGGACTACTCGGCCCTTGAAGGCGATGGGGAAGGCGAGAAAGAGCGTGTCGAGTTCGGGCCAGTCGAAGCCCTCACCGATGTACGAGCCTGTTGCGACCACAACGATGCCTGAGCCCTCCTGACGGGATTCGATGGCGTCGGTCACCGCCGCTCGAGCCTTCTTGCCAAGCCCGCCACGCAGCACTAACGTGCTGTCACCCAATTGGGCGAGGCCGTCGACGATTGCATTGATGTGGGCGGTGCGCTGGGTGAGAACGAGGCACGTCCGGCCTGCTGTCATGGCGTTGTGGACGTCGGCGCAGATCTGATCGGTCCGTTGCTGCGCGTCGATGATCGCGCTGAACACAGCCTGGATCGATGCCTGGTCTTCCGCGGCCATGTTGCACCTGGTCTTGTGCACGATCAGCTCACGTCGAACGAAGGAAGTGGTGGTGACATCCTTCGTCGTGATCTCGTGGCGAGTTGGGCCGCATTGGAAGGCGATGATGCCTTCGAGGCCGTCGCTGCGGTACGGGGTGGCGGTCAGCCCGAGCCATCGTCTCGACGTAGCGTGACGAACACACGCCTCGAAGGAGACGGCCGGGAGGTGGTGACATTCGTCGACGACAACGAGTCCGTAACGCTCGAACAGCTCGGGAGGTTTCTCGCGGCGAGCGACGCTCTGGATCATCGCAACATCGACGACGCCGGTCGGCTTGTTCTTGCCTCCGCCGATCACCCCAATCTGAACCGGATCGAGTCCGAGATGCTCCCGGAGTCGTTCACGCCACTGGTCGAGGAGCGGTTTGCGGTCGACCAGTACAAGGGTGGGAAGGCCGTGGTGGGCGATCACAGCGCAAGCCATGACCGTTTTCCCGGTCCCGGGAGGTGCAACGATCACACCCAGATCGTGCGGTGTCGCGGCATCGACGGCGTCCCTCTGATGAGGTCGCAACTCACCCACGAACTCGAACCCGATCCCTCGATGCTGGGGACGAACATCGCTCACGTCGAGTCGACTTCCGACACTGACGATGAGTTCGGTGACCCGCTCGGTGAGGCCGCGAGGGATGTGGATCCACTCGAGATCCTCTTCGTAGCAGCGGATGAACCTGGGGGTATCCCAGGTGGAGAACCGCATCCGCTGTTTCTCGTAGAAGACGGGGTTGTGGATCGATGCGAGGTGCTTCAGCGCGGCGAACAGCGCCGGTGGCAGACCCGATCGCTCGATCGAGAGTGTGGCACCAAGTCGGGCACGGATCACCTGGGGCGGTGCGGGACCATCGGCCTTGGCTAGATCGGCCAGCGTGAGCGTCGGCCCTGCGTCGACCGGCCGTAATGAATCGGCGAGTGCGACCGCTGCGTCGGGAGCCAGGCGCGCGACCGAGGACAGAAATGCCCATTGATCGGGCCATGGCTCCATCGTGGTGGGGTCTAAGAACGTGTCTGAAAAGGGATGTTGGCAAATCCGCGGGATGATCGCGCG
>CBDUUY010000014.1:0-16451 GCA_965370535.1 uncultured bacterium | reverse complement strand
AGAATCCGAGACGCGGTCGACGACGTTCGCGGCCGTGTTCGGCGTGTTCCAGTGAGGCCTCCTTCGCATCTGAGTCGCCGTCGTCGGCACCGTCTCATCGCTGCATCGTCTACGGCTGTGCTCGCCGTGGCTGCTGCGTCCTTTGTCACTGCCCTCGTACTCCGCCAGCCGTCCGACGAGCTCACCTCCCCGTCAGCTCCTCTCGTGCTTCTCGGAATCGGCCATGTCTGGCCCGATTCGCCCATGGAAGGGACCCCTACTGAGGTGGCGCGAGCCTTCGCCTCGGAGGCCCTCGGCTGGAAGGACGTCATCGCAGAGGAGGATCCTCCAGGGGATCCGACCGGCCCTGTGTGGGTCCGCCTCGAAAACACGGGCGCTGTCGAACACGTGAAGGTACTCACTGTCCCGTCGCCCGACGGTGGGAGATCCATCTTCCAGGTCGCGACCGAGTCGATCGCTGGGGGCCCGAATGTCGGTGCGCGAGAGCCTGGGAGTCCCGGCACCATCATTACGGTCATCGCTGCGCCTGGTGCCATCCGAGCGAACGTCTCCGTTCGGACCTCTGCAATCGACCAAATCTCGATCGATGTGGACTTCGCCGAGTCGATGCAGGCCCCCGAGCCCCCCGCAACGACCTTGGGTGCTGGCGACAGCCGCCCGGCCCTTCCGACTGGTGGCTCCGTTTCGGTAGACATCGGTGTTGACGACCCGTTGCAGGTCTCCTCGGTCCTCGTGCGCTACCTCGACCAGGACGGCCGCGTCATCAGTGCTGTGGGTGGTCACTACACCCCATGAGACGGCCAAGGCTCCAGCCGCCACCCAGGGTCTGACTTATCCGCAGAAGGCTCCCTTACGCGCTTGTATCAGACCCCACGGCTTCAGTCTCCACGAGGGGTATGACTCATCGACCGAAGGCTCTCCTAACGACAAGAATCAGACCCCCAAGGCCTGAGCCGCCACTCAGGGTCTATCTCATCGCACGTCGGTTCACCTTCCTCTAGTGACATTCCTGCACTCTCGCCCAGGGGACGGGTAGGTCTTCGGACCCTCAAGGATCCCTGTAGGAAGATCGCTTCCGTTGGTTTCAGAATCGGAGGCATTCAGATGACGTAACGCTGCCACGGCATCAGTCGCGCCCACGATTCCGGACCGACCACAGGCTCGCAACACCGAGCACGCCAATGATCGTGAACGGCACCGGACTCAACGAGAACAACACCCCCGCCCTTACCCGCTCCGGGTACCAACCCGGAGCCCGCAAATTGGTGAAGATCGGAAGGTAAAGGGCCAGAAGGAGGACTGCTGGGACAGCCGCAACGAGCGGGTGATACCTCACACCTGCCAGCGCCGCGCCACCGATACCAATCCCGAGGATCACCATCCAGACAAGGCTGATGCGGAAGTTGCCGCCGACTCGCACCGTCACGAAGTCGTCGCTGAATGCTCTCAGGATCACGAAGGTGAGAACCGTGACACCGAGTCCGATCAGTGTGGCCGACCACGTCCTTGGCATGACACATCCCCCCAATTGCCTGTTGTCGAGGTGATCCTCTGAGTTGCCAGCGTGGAGCGAACCGAAGCCGATCCCACCGCGGCGACACCTGCCACCTCGATCACGTGACTGATGTGCTGTGAAGGCATCAAGCCCTGTGATGAACTTCTTCTTCTCTTACGAGACAAGGTGTCACGGGCACTGGTGGCCGCGGCACGGATGGAAGGCGGCCAGGTCTACCTCCCGGCGCACGCTCCGTGGCTGGAAGAGTGGGAGTCCGAACTGCTCCTGTTTCCGAACGGGCGGCACGATGATCAGGTCGAACCGCTCGCGTATGCAGCGCAGGAGGCGTCCGGCCGCATGGCCCGCTTTGACCTGAGTGGGTGGGATTCCAGCGATCTCCACGCTCCCAACCCGTTGGCGTAGAGTGTCACTGTTGTCGTTCAGAAAAGGGGAAACCACCATGAAGGGCCTCGCGACGCCCCTGATAGCGATGCTATGCCTGGTCATCGCTGGTTGTGGGGGTGATGTGAGTCAGGCTGACTACGACGATCTCCAGAGTGAGGTCGATCAACTCGAATACGAGCTATCAGCCGCTCTCGCGGACCTCGAAGCGTTGACGGTTGAGAGGGAAGCGCTCGCGGAGGAGGTCGAGAATCTGCAGACCGAGTTGGGTAGCGCAACATCATTGACAACTTCTCCGGCCATCGCAGGACCCGTTGTCCTTCGCGGCCATCTTCGGATTCGGAGCCCGTACACCATCAACACCGTGACAGGCGTTCACGAAGTTCGCGATGGCGCCTGGGCCCGGCACTGCCATCCCTACGGTCGAAGGGACATTGACGAGGGTCTGCATGTCGTGGTCCGCGATCAGACGGGCGCTGTGCTAGCCACCGGAAGGCTCGACCGAGGTTACACGTCATTCGGGCCGTTGAGCCCAGACGATCCACGCCCGGATTACACCGATTCGGATGGCGCTCCATATTGCACGTTCCCCTTCACGGTGGGCGCACTGCCTTCTGACGCATCCACGTATGAGGTCGAGATCGAAGAGTTATCGGCTACCTACTCGCGCGATGATTTGTCGGCTACCTTCTCGCGCGATGATCTCATCGCCCTCGATTGGTATGTCGTCATAGAGTTCGTCATAGGGCCAGGGGCGTGAGACGCGCTGGTGGATCGGATAGGCCGTTGACGGCACTGGAGGCCCCCAATCGGCGGTCGGCACGCACCGATCTGAGCGGATGGGACTCGTCTGACATGTTCGCGTCGGGACCGATTCTGTCGAGCGCCTTGACCTCCACCTTCGAGTGACATTCCTGCACGCTCGCCCAGGGCGGGGTGAACTCCCTGGGTTCTTCGGTCAGAGGCTGACGCGTATCATTTGCTGGTGAGCTTCTCTGACGTCGGTGCTGAGGTGTTCGGGCTCTACCTGGAGGGCAGGTTTGCTGATGCCCTTGCTGTCGTCAGCGGTGTTCGGGATCGATTCCAATCTGAGGATGCAACTCTGACGTTCTGGGAGGCGTGTCTGTTGTCGATGAACGGCCGTCCCGATCTTGCGCTTTCGGTTCTCCGGGAAGGCATCGACCGCGACCTGTGGTGGTCGGAAACCATGCTCACCGATTCAGATCTGGACGCCGTACGGCTCCTCGGCTCATGGGGGGAGTTCCTCCATGAGTCCGACGACAGAGCGATGCGTGCTGCGGCCAATCGGCCTGAGGCTTCGGTGAGAGCACCGACTGCCACCGAGCCGAAGGGTGTCGTGGTGAACTTGCACGGAGCGCAGGCCAATCCGGCGGCGCATGCCGGTGTCTGGGAGGCGGCGGCACCCGGGGAGTGGGCGGTGATCTCCCCTGTGGGGACCGTGCCTGCGACACTCAATCGGTGGAGTTGGCCGCTGGCGACGGACGAAGCTGTCGATGCTGTCCTGGGCCAGCTCCCCGAGCTGGATTGGGAGGGGCGGGTTGTCCTCTGTGGGTTCTCTCAAGGTGGCAGGGTGGCTCTCAACCTCGCTGCAGGGTCTCCTTCACCACCCAACGGGTTGATTCTCTTTGCCCCTGCGGTCCGTACCGAAGCACCGCCATCCGTCCCGGAGGTTCCAACGTTCGTGCACGTGGGTGATCGAGACTGGGCACTCGCCGGCGTCGACTCCCTCGCTCAGGTCATGACCGAGCGCGGCACGCCGCTGCATGTCGAGAGGATTGCCGGGTTTGGGCATGCCATGCCCGAAGACCTGAGGCCGATCCTGGAACGTGCCCTCGACTGGATCGCCTCCGCCCAACCAGTCTGAGACACTCCGATCCCAAGTGACATCGCTGCACGCTGGCGCAGGGTGGTTCTACGTCAGTATCCCTCACGATTCGGTTCGGTTTCGAGAGGCTGTCGGCCTACCGCGGGAGAAGCAGAAGCAGGTGAATGGGTTCGGTTGGCACCGGTTGCCACCAATAGAGCCCTAACCCCTCGCCGCACTGGAGCACGATCAACCAAGCGGCCCCCTGATCGCCGACGACCCGGTTCTGACGAGCCCACGCGCTGGCCGGGTCTCCCGAGAGCCGGAGAATCGCGCGATCGACACACTCCACCACCGTGTGGTCTGGTTGCTCGTACTGCTCAAGGAATTCCGGTGTTGCCGTGAAATCCATATCAGAACCCTACCATGTCTTACCCAAATAAAGTGAAAGAGGAATTGACCATTTCGCCCATAACGGGTATCATGGCAACGTCTTGACACACCGACGACAGGACGGTCGCATGAGTCCCAACGCTGAACACGTTCGCGTCATTCTTGACGTAGATGATCGTGGCCGAGTGTCTCTGGGAAAGCTCGGCTTCCGGTCCATGCAGGTAGTTGCGGACTCGACGGGTGATGGTGGGTTGATCCTCCATCCTGCGGTGGTCATGACTCCCGCGGAAGCTGCTCACTATCGGAATCCTGAGGCAGTGAGACTCCTCGATCAGGCGATGTCCTCGGCATCTGAGGGGCGCTTGAAGACACTGGAACTCCGATCCGAGAGGGACGACATCTAGAACCGGTCTCTCGGGAGCACCCACTCGAACGAGCGGGGTGTGCTCCATCAACAGCACCCCAGGGTGACCGAGGGTTATCGATCACGCTGTGGCCCTGTTTCCCTCTCGATACGCTTCAGAGCGAGGGGGCCTGCCATGACACCCGCTGTTTGATCCCGGTGGTGCGGCACCGACAGAGCCCGAGCCGGAGGAACTCCCCTTAGGACGGCTGGCTAGTGTTGACCGTGCCTCGTCGGCGGAAGGCTGAACGATGTCCTCGAAGCGGGTACGGGTTCCTCCGCGATGGTTTGTTCGGCTCGCCTGGTCCACGCATCGTGGGCTGTATCGGATCACCCGCGGCAGGATCGGTCTGTGGCGCCCCAAACCGGGCCGTTGGGGTGCCATGCGCCTCACCACCATCGGGCGCCGCACCGGCAAGGAGCGCAGCGTCATCCTTGGCTACTTCGAAGACGGTCCGAACGTGGTGACGATGGCGATGAACGGCTGGTCGGACGGCGAACCGGCGTGGTGGCTCAATCTCCAGGCCCATCCCGAGGCGCGGGTCGGCGTGGCCGGTGGTGGGTATCCGGTTCGAGGGTGTGCCGCCCAGGGGGAAGAGCGGTCGCGGCTGTGGGCCCGATGGCAGGAGATCGACAAGAATCTCGATGCCTACGCGGCGCTGCGATCCACGGAGACCGCCGTCGTGGTCCTCGAACCCATGGCCGAACCCGGCTGAGCGCCGACACAAGGGCAGCCCGACCAGCACCCAAAGCCGGCGCAATGCGGCTGTCGGCGATCGGCCCGAGCCCCTCAGCGCTCCTGACCTTCCCGTACCGGGCATCCCGGGGGCTGATCCTCATATGACATCTTGCGACATTGGCCCAGGGGAAAGCAACGTCACGAGCCGCTCGGGACCCCTGTAGAGCCCTTCCCAGCTTGCCGTTCACGCTGACAACGTCCCAGTAGTGCCTGTAGCCGGTGGCGGCGGACGATACGGTGGGGCATGGACGTCGACGCTCCCACCACCGGCGACGCTTTCGGAGCTGCGCTGCTTTCGCACCTCGAGCACGGCGATGATGGGCTGCATGTGATCGAACGCGACGATGGGTTCGTGGATGTGATGTCGGCATCCGTCTACTTCGGCGACATCGACGCCTGGAGCGCGACCGAGTTGTGAGCCATCGAGATGGTGAGCGGACGCGTGCTCGATGTAGGCGCTGGCGCAGGTCGCGCCACGCTGTACCTGCAAGAACGGGGCATTGATGCCACCGCCCTCGACGTGTCCGTCGGAGCAATAGAGGTATGCCGCCGGCGGGGTGTCCGGCAGGTCTGGCTCGGCACCGTGGAGGATCTGGCCGCGCAGTCCCCAGAGAGGTTTGACACGTTCTTGCTCTTCGGGAACAACCTGGGGTTGATTGGCTCGCCGGAGGCGGCACATGGATGGTTCGAGGCATTGAGGCGTCTGGCGAGCCCGGGAGCGCTCCTGGTCGGCACCACCCTCGATCCGTACCTGGCCAACGAGCAGGCCCACCTCGGGTATCACCGGTGGAACCGCCGACGGGGGCGGATGCCGGGTCACGTGACCCTCAGACTCCGGTACCACGCCCTGGCGACAGCATGGTTCGATCTCCTCTGGGTGTCGATCGACGAACTATGGGCCATCGTCGAACCGGTCGGATGGCCACTGACCGCTCATTGGAGGGACGGGCCCATCCAGACGGTCGTCCTCGGGATGCAGTGAGTCACCGTCGCGTCGAAGCCAATCTCTGCCTCCTCGGGACCCCTGCCGAAACATGGCCGACCCTGAACGCCTTTCGAAATCGTCAATCCCCACACACGGACCACTGACCGGCGAGGAACCCGGCGAAGTCTCAGGCAGGAACCCCTCAGCACCCCTGCCCTCGCCGTAGGAATCTTTCCCCGGAATCCCGCCGTTTGGGGGAAGACCGGGCGCATCTGGAGCGGTGACGGAGGGTCGCCCCGGTCCCGGGTGGCGAAGATGGGAACCGGATTGGGTCCTCGGCCCGTCACAATGGCGAACGTACCCACGGAGGCACACACTCATGCGCAGGAACATCGCACTCATACTGGCGATTGGCCTTCTGGCCGCCGCCTGTTCCGGGACGGAGACGTCCGATTCGACCACGTCCACAGTCGCACCTGGAACCACCGGTGCAGTGACGGCGTTGATCGGGACTTTTGATCCTTCCCAGATCAGGTTCGTGGCGGCACTGGAACGATTCGACTCCTGCGCTGCGCTGCTGGACCACTTCAAGGCGGAGGCCAAGGAAAGGGTCGGCCCATACGGTCTGGACGGTGGTGGCGGCGGTTGGCCGGTCTTCGATGAGAGGATGGCCTTTGCCGAGGAGTCCGCCACCACCATGGCGGCTGCAGTACCGACGGCCGGTGATGATGGGCTCAACGGCGCCGGTGCCGTCCAGGGTGTCGACTACAGCGGCACCAATGTGCAGGTGCTCGGGGTGGACGAACCCGACATCATCAAGACCGACGGCACTCGCATCATCACAATCGTGGACGGGAAGATCTCCTATGTGGAGGTCACCGGAGAGAAGCCGCAGTTGCTGGGCACACTGCAATTGACCGATGGCTGGAATCACAGCCTGTTCGTGGTGGGAGACACAGCCTTTGTATTCTCGTCTGGTGGCGGCGGCATCGCCCTGCCGACGGCAGTCGCCGAGATCGGTGGCTTCTTCTACCCCGGGTATCCGGGTGACTCGACGATGATCTCCGAAGTCGATCTGAGCGACCCCGCCGACATGAAGGTCACCCGTACCCTCACCGTTGAGGGGCGCTATCTGAGTGCCCGCCTCATCGACGGCACCGTCCGGGTGGTCGTCTCCTCCTATCCGGCGAATCTGCCGTTCGTGTATCCGACCAACGAGGCTTCTGAGGACATAGCCAGGGATGCGAACCGCAAGGTCATCGACCAGACCACCCTCGAGGATTGGCTCCCCGAGTACACACTGATCGAGTCCGACGGTTCCAAGACCGAAGGCCTGCTGATTGCGTGCAACCGCACCCACCGGCCCGCCGAGTTCGCCGGGTTCGAGACCCTGTCGGTGCTCACCTTCGACGCCGAGGATGGGGTCGAAGCCGGTGACGCCACCGCCGTCATCGCCAGTGGAGAGACCGTGTATGCCTCCACCGAGGCCATCTATGTGGCAACCAACGTCTGGGTGCCTCCGATCATGTTCGGTGACGCCAGCCTCGACGTGATGAACGAGTCGTACAGCACTGCCATCCACAAGTTCTCGCTCAACGGCAGCGACCCCGCCGAATACGAAGCCTCCGGAAGTGTCCGGGGCCATCTGCTCAACCAGTTCGCCATGGACGAATACGAAGGGCGCCTGCGGGTGGCCACCACCGACGGCCCTCCGTGGGGTTTCAACGACACCTCGGAGTCGTTCGTCATCGTGCTCGAACAGCAAGGTGATCAACTGGTCGAGATCGGCAGTGTCGGCGAGATGGGCAAGGGCGAGCGCATCTTCTCGGTGCGCTTCATCGGCGAAGCGGCCTATGTGGTCACTTTCCGCCAGGTCGATCCGCTGTATGTGGTGGATCTGAGCGACCCTGCCAATCCGGTCGTCGCCGGTGAACTGAAGATTCTGGGCTACTCGGCCTACCTGCACCCGATCGGCGAGGGCCGTCTCATCGGCATCGGCCAGGAGGGGACCGAAGACGGCCGCACGCTGGGTGCCAAGGTGTCGTTGTTCGATGTGTCCGATCCATCCGACCCCAGGGAAGTGGACAACTGGGTGATGGAGGACTCGTACACCGACGTCGAATGGGATCACCACGCATTCCTGTACTGGGCTCCCGAGCAGATCATGGTGATGCCGTTGCAGGACTGGTCGGACAACTTCGCAGGGGCGGTGGTCCTCAAGTTGGACGACGGAATCCGCGAGTTCGGCCGCATCGACCATGCCAAGGATGATGGCCAGGCCGTCGAATCCGAGTGCGAGCAGTACCTCAGCGGTGAGGGCTATGATGACCTGATCGTCCAGGTGTGCGGCCCCAACGACATCAGCACGATCGAGGGCTACTACTGCGACATCCTGCCGGAGGAAGAACTCAAGTGGATCGAGGAGGATTATCTGGGCGGCGAGGTGGATCTGAGTTCGATCGGCCCCGATGAGCACATCGAGATCTGCTGGCCCGAGTACAACGATTGGAATCCCATCCAGCGCAGCCTGGTGATCGGTGACGATCTGTGGACCCTGTCGTGGCGGACGCTGCAGTCCAACGCCCTGGCCGATCTGGCAGTCCAGGACCAAATCAGCATCGGCTGATCAGACAAGACGACACGAACGGGGGCGGGGTGTGGACCCCGCCCCCGTCGTCGTAGAGGAGTTCACGAACCGGAGGCGAGCGCCTCGGTGATCTCACGCTCCAACTCCCCCGAGAGGGTGCTGTGGAGCAGGTGCCCTTCGAAGCGGCGCACCTCGGCCAGAACATGCGCCTGATGGGCGTGGGACACGAGGAAGCACGCAGCCGCCCTCCCGGGTGCGAGGCCCGCCCCTATCCGCCTGAGGAACCTGGGTTCGAGGGACACGGTCCGCCGGGCCCACAGGGCTGCGCCGATCGCGGCCGGCGCTGCTGCTGCGAGGCCGATCAGCGGTCCGGCGAAGATGAACACCAGAAACCAGGTCCACGACGCTGCCCAGAGGGCTGCCATCAACGGTGTGGGCCTGCCGCTCTGATTGACTCGCACCCGGCCCCCGAGGTCTCTGGTCACCACCGCCGAATCGTTGAGCACTATCGACAGGCGCCGTTCCAGGCGGGCGGCCGCCAGCATTGCCTCGTGAGCGCGGAAGACGTCGGGGAATTCGATCGCCACCACGTCCCTGCGCACGCCGGGGGTGGCAGTCTCGTCGGTATCGACCTGGGGCGCGGCCTCGATGAGGTCCAGCGTGGTCATGGGGTCCTCCTCCCGGTTCGAGGACAGGTTCGACGCTGCAGATGAGGGTGGAGTGAGTGAGACATCAAGATTCTGTGAATACGCCGGGGGGCGCTGTGTTGCGGTCTGACGTCGGTGCTGTGCAACTCCCATCCCAACGGTTGACTCGCTGGAGAGGGCGCAGAGGTTTACGCGGTTTCTGGGGGTCTGTCCGGCCTGGGGAGGTGTGCGGTCGAGTCGCTGGGGATCGTCCCGATGTGATTTGCCTCGACCGGCGCCGCCGTAGCCTCTCCCCATGCACACCGGTTTGGAATCCTGGACGGAGGCAGTGCGGATGCTGCCGAAGCGGTTGCTGATGCCGTGGGCTCCCGGCGTTCCCGTGCCGAGGATCCGCGTGGCGCGGATCCTGATGCTGATGATGGGGGGTTGGCTGGTGGTGATCGGTGTGGTTCTGTCGTTCCTGGTCGATTCGATTGGGGAGTATCCGACCGGGTGGTTCTTCGCATGGGCCGGGTTCTCGGCGCTGGCGGTGTCCGCGGGATAACTCATCCGCATCAATCGCACCAAACGTTTTGCCATGACCTCCAACCCCAGGACCGCCTACCGGCAGTACTCGTCCCGTATGTTCCTCGGGTTGGGATTCGCCGAGATACCTGCCCTGATCGGTTTTGTGATCAGCTTTGCGGTGAGCTCCATGCTCCCGTACGTGTTGGGTGTTGCGGCCGCCCTGGTACTCATGTTCCGGGCGGGGCCCACCGTCACCGATGTGCGAAGGATGCAGGGATGGCTCGACGAATACGAGAATCCCTTCGACCTGGGCGCCATCTTGATGGAGGTCCCCGGGGCGAACGAGCAGGGTTAGCGGTCGTCGGCATGGTCGAAGACATCTTCGAGGAGCGCACTGCTTCCATCCGGGCCCCGGCCGGACGGTCTTGTGGAAGGCGACGGCAGCCAGACCCGGCATATCACGATGACCGAATGGGAAGATGATCGGGTCCCCGCCCTGTTGGACCTGATCGACACCGCCATCGAACTGGGGGACCGTTGAGCATGGACGAGATCATCCGCAGCGCACTCGAGACCGACCGAACCATCGATATCACGACCGTCGGTCGGTCGAGCGGCAGACAACGCCGCGTGGAGATCTGGTTCCATGAATTGGCCGGCGCCATCTACATCACCGGCACCCCGGGAGACCGGGATTGGTATGCCAACCTGCTGGCCGAGCCCCGTTTCATTTTCCACCTGAAGGAGTCGGTGGAGGCCGATATGGAGGCTCTGGCCATCCCGGTGACAGACCCCGTCGAGCGTCGCCGGGTGTTGGGTGTCATCACCGGACGGGTGGAGGCCACGGCGCCACTCGACGAATGGGTGGCCCGCAGTCCGTTGGTCGAGGTCACCTTTCCCGGGTGATCGGGGCAATATGGCGCAATGGCCGCCCCGAAACTGAAGCACTACATCGACCGGGACCTGGTTGATCGGCTGGGACAACGGTTTGCATCGGTGGTGGAAGGCTTCGATCGAGATCGGTTCGCTGCATCACTGTTCCCAGAACTGGATGCGTTGGAGCTAAAGGAACGTATTGCTGCGGTGGCCGGGGGTTTGGCCGCTCAACTCCCCGGGGACTTTCCGATTGCGGTTGCCTCGGTGGTGGATGCCGCCGGGCACGGCGACCGTCCAGACGGTTGGGAGGCATGGCCCCTGGCCGCCTTCATCGAGATCTACGGCGCCGATCATCCGGCGGCTGCCCTCGATGCGATGGAGGTGATCACCACCTACTCGAGTTGTGAGTTCGCCATTCGTCCCCTTCTGGAGAACCACCCCGGTGAGACATTCGATCGCCTCTCCAGGTGGGTGGACCATCCAGACGAACGGGTGAGGAGACTCGTGTCCGAAGGGACCCGGCCGCTGCTGCCGTGGGCCACCAGGGTGCGGTCCCTGCGGGATGACCCGCAGCGATCGCTGGCTCTGTTGGATCGGCTGCGGAACGACTCATCCGAGACGGTGAGGCGATCGGTGGCCAACCACCTCAACGACATCTCACGGGATCATCCCGACCTTGCTGTGGAAGTGGCTGTGCGTTGGAAGCACGGAGGCGGCGACGCGGCGACGATGGCGGTGTTGAGTCACGGTCTTCGCACCCTCGTCAAGCGGGGCCATTCCGGTGCTCTGGCGGTCCTCGGCTTCACGACGGTTGCAGCAGTCGATGTCGTGTCCTTCACCTGTCAACCGGCACGCATCGAGATGGGCGGCACGGTTCGACTGCAGGCGGAGGTCAGATCGACCGGCGACGAGGTGCAATGCCTGGTAGTGGACCTGGTTGTGCACTTCGTCAAGGCCAACGGGTCCACCTCGCCCAAGGTGTTCAAGTGGGCGACGCTGGACCTGAGGCCCGGAGAGGAGCGAGTGCTGACCCGGAGCCACTCGTTCAGGGATCTCAGCATGCGCACCCATCATCCGGGGCATCATCAGTTTGTGCTCCAGGTGGCAGGTGGCGAGGCAGCCAAGGCAGGATGTGAGGTGCTGGGAACCGGTTGACGACCGGGATCCTCTGGAGACGGGGGATCTCCCATCGTTCACCTCTGCCCGGCCAAATCCACGATCTGGATGTGGCCGGGGACCGTTGGGGATGGGAAACGGATGCGGTTTCCGGGCCAGAGGACAAGAATCACCCGTGAGGCGAAGACCGGTGTCCAGGGGAGGACGGTTATGCACAAGACGTTGGCCGGGATGGCGATTCTCGCCCTTGCACTCACACTGGTGGCTTCGGCATGTGGCGATGACAATGTGCTGAACCCGACGGCACCGTCAACGACGACGACGGTGTCCGAAGGCACGACCCAACCGCCCGAGGCCACCTCGCCGCCGGATACGACCGAAGCACCGCCTGAGACCACAGAGGCACCCCCGGAGACGACGCCGACCACTCTGTCGGCGGAGGCACAGTGCACGACTGCCGGAGGTGTCTTCGTATCCCAGGAGGGGCCGGACGGAATCTGCTTCCCGCCGGATGCGATCGCCGCCGAAGCGTATGTGATCCGCAGGGTCGATCTGGACGACTCCGACGGAGGCCTGCTGGTGTGGACCGGTCCCGGCGCCCCCGGCAGCAAGGTTCCCCAACCGGACAAGTACACCCAGGTGGGTGTGATTCCCCCATATGCAGCCGGAGTCACCACCACCGGCCACGCCACCCTCGATGACTTCTGGTACGTGGTGGAGTACGCCGGGTTCCGCGGTTGGGCCCGTTCGGCCTTCCTGTCCCCTGCGGGCACTGCTCCGGCGCTGCCGCCTTGTATGTCCGGCAGTGCCGGTCCCATCCCCGGCACGGCCACGGGGACGACCTCGATCACAGCCAACTTCGACGGCAAGGCCGGCGACGATACTTTCAGCATCTACTGGAACGGCTCGGACTGGATCGCTCATCTACGGACCGCCTACGGCTTCCATGCCGAGATGTCCTCGGAGCATGCCGGATGGGCGCCGGGGACCGGCCCCGAGGTGTACGCCGGTTTCCCGTACGACTTCGAGGGAGATGGGCAGTCCGAAGCGTGGGTGTACGACAACACGCCGGCCCCAGGAGAACTCTGGAGCACCTTCGCCTGGTTCAACCAGGGCTGCCGGTTGTTTCACGTCACCCACCACGATGGGGGTCAGGTCGAGTTCTGGCCGGTGGGCGCCACGGTCACGCATGTCGATGCGATGAGTTGTTACGTCAATGGTGTGGCTCACTACAGCGGGGTCGCCAACGGCCCCAACACCTATCAGGGTCAGGCCTGGGAGCACTGGTACTCCTACGACGACGGGTTGGCCGCCGAGTGGTACATGATCGAGGGCATGGAATGGAACGAGGTCGACGGCGACACCATCCCGAGCGGCTTCGAGTGTCCGTAGGGGCCGTACCCGAGAGGCCCGTCGGGAGTGGTGTGATCGCACCCGGATCGAACCGGCGCGGCCGGAGAGAGATAGGACGACATGGCTGAGGTGATCGGTTGGATTGCATCGGGGTTGGTCGTCGTCGCCCTGATGGCCACTTCGATCGTGCGATTGCGGTTGGTGGGGTTCGCTGCGTCCATTGCGTTCATCGCATACGGAGTCTTGATCGAGGCCTGGCCGATCGTCATCACCAATGTCGTCGTCGCCCTGAACCACCTCTGGCACCTGCGAGGCCTGCTGGCAGTAGAGGAATACTTCGATTTGCTGCGCGTCGCCCCGACCTCGGCGTATCTGGCCTACTTCTGCGAGTTCCACCGCGACGACATCCAGCATTTTGTGCCCGGGTACGTCTACGAACCGATCGACGACCAGGTGTCGGTGTTCATCCTGCGGAACATGATCCCGGCGGGGGTGTTCATCGGGGTGCCAGACGGCGACTCGATCGAGGTGCTCCTCGACTTCGTCATCCCCCGCTACCGGGACTTCAAAGTGGGCCGCTATCTCTACTCGCCTGCATCCGGCGTGTTCGGCGACCCCGGCATCCGGAGCATCTGGAGCCGCCCCGAGACCCCGCGCCAGAGCGCCTATCTGAAGCGTATGGGGTTTCGCCAAACAGGCGACCGGTGGGTCCTCGACCGAACCTAGTTCTCCGACCCGGCCGCTCAGAGAACGGCCCAGACCCGCCAGAGGGCACCGGGGTCGGTCAGAGGGTCTCCGTGCACCAGGAAACAATCCGAGGGGCCGCCCACCCGGATGACCCCGGCCCGCGGCTCGCCGAGGAGCTCGCCACCCCGCCAGGTGGCCGCCGCCAGGGCCTCCCATGGTTCCAGGCCCGCTTCGACGAGAGCCTCGACCTCCCAGGCGAGGTGCCCCGCCCGCAGTGACCCGCCCCCGAAGTCGCTGCCTGCTGCGATCTTCACACCCGCCCTATGGGCGATCCTGGTGCTCTCCCTGGCCGTCTCGAGACGGCCTTCGATGCGGGCGGGCGAGTCGGCCCCGGCAAAACGTTCGATGTCGGTGGTGGTGCCGAACGACAGCCACGACTTCATCACTGAATGGGTTGTCACCAGGAAGGTCCCGCGGCCGGCCATCTCGGCCGCCAGGTCGGTGTCGATGACATCACCGTGCTCTACCGATGCGGTTCCCCCGTGCACTGCCGCAGCAGCGCCCCCGGCCTGGGTGGCATGGGCGGTGACGACCGCTCCGGCCTCTGCGGCCGCTTCGACGACCTTCCGCACCTCGGTGGCGGTGAAGACCGGTGTGTCGGGATCGGGTCCGTCCATGTACAACTTGATCAGGTCGGCGCCGTCGTCGAGTTGCCGCAGCGCAGCGGACAGCAGGGCATCCCCGTCCTTTGCCTGCACAAGGAAATGCGCTCCCGGGAGAGCGCCCTCTCTGCCTATCCAGGTGCCTGCCGCCCGGATGTAGGGGCGGTCGTGGCGGCCCTGCCAGCGGTCCCGGATGGTCAGGGCGAGTGCTCGTTCCAGGCCGTCTGCCTCCCGGGTGGGCGAGCCGACGTCGCGGGCCCAGCGAATCCCTGCCGAGATCAGGTTCTCGCCGTTGAGTTCGGCTGCGGCCAGTAGATCCCCGGTGGTGTCCGTGATGCGATCGATCCAGTGCGACCCGCCGGGCAACGAGATGTGGCTGTGGGAATCCACCATGGCAGGGACGATTGTGGCGCCGCCTGCATCGATGATGGTGGTGTCCGGGCCGGGGTCGGGTTCGTCCCCGGTGCCGCCCATCCAGACGATGGTGCGGTCCTCGACGATCATGCTGACCCCCAACTGCAGGTTGGGGGAGCGGGCATCGGTAAGGGCGGCGTGACGGTAGAGAGTTCGTGCCATGTGGCGAGGCTACCCATTCCTCAGATGCCGGCTCTCACCCCGATGACGGTGATCGCCACCACGAGTGTGCCGAGCAGTGTCTGCTGGATCCCCACCACCACTGCACGCACTGCCGGGCGCCGGAGGCTCCAGATGCCGAACGGGGTGAGCATGGCGATGGCCGCAGCCCCCAACCAGGGGATCACCCCGGCCGCCGCAGCGAAGATCGCAACTGTTGCGACCGCCACGTCGGCGGTGTGAACCGCCCAGGGCTTGTAGGGATGCTGTCTGGCCCTGCGCAACTGGGCCCTCACAAGCAGCACCGAGGCAATCGACCTCAACCCGACGACCAGCCACAGGCCCAGAGCGAGTTTGGTGGTGGCACCGCCGGCCATGGCGATGGCGGCAGCAACCGATCCGATTGCCAACGGACCGGCGATCTCGGGGATCAATCTGCGGCTGCGATTGCGGGCGTCGTATCCGACCTGGACAATCATCAACGGGATGGCGGCGGCCAACGGGGGCCAGAAACGGTTCCCGGTGGTGGCAATTGCAGCGACCACGGCCGTCGCCAGGATCAGGCCGTAGACGGTGGCGGCCCGGATCGCCAGGCGGGTTCTGGGCAGATGCCGGTGCCTCCGGTAGTCCCCGGCGGCCGTCTTGAAGGGGGTTCGGAACAGGAAGGCTGCCAGGGCGGCGACACCCAGGGCGGCGCCGGCGATGCTGGGAGCGACGGCCAGGCCGAGTACGACCGGTTCCAGGGTGAGGCCCCAACCGCCGTGGTCGGCAGGGATAGCGACACCGCGCAGGCGTGACTGATCAGGCGTGTCCATGGGGGCTGATTCTGCCGTGGCCGGCGACCGTCTGTGCCGGTCGGGGCTCAGGCGATGCTGTGGCGGGCCATGTAGCCGGCGACCGCTGCAAAATGAACGCTGCTGCCGGCCACCACGAACACATGGAAGACCTCGTGGGAGGAGAAGACACGCGGCCACAACCTGGGTCGTCCGGTCACCATGATGACCATGCCCAGCGTGTAGAAGACCCCGCCCATCCCTATCAACATCAGGGCTGTCCACGGCAGGCGATGGGCCAACGGCCACAGCAGCATCAGCGCCAGCCATCCCTGTGTGGTCTGAAGGGTGATCGACACCACAGGGGAGGGGTTCTCCCTGCCGAAACTGTGGATCGCCCCGAACAGGACGATGCCCCACTGGACGGCCATGGTCATGCAACGGAGCCACCCATCGAGCATGATGAAGGCGATCGGGGTGAAGGTGCC
>CBDUUY010000013.1:0-16682 GCA_965370535.1 uncultured bacterium | reverse complement strand
ACCAGTTGGCGTTCCCCATCCGACATGGCGGACCCACTTTCCCCGACCGGCGTGGCGATTCCATCTGGCATCGTCGCCAGCCAGCGGTCGAGAACCAGCTCGTCGCACGCCGCCAGCACCTGCTCGTCGGTCGCCGTCGGCTTGCCGTAGCGGATGTTGTCGGCGATCGTCCCGGTGAACAGGAACCCCTCCTGTGGGACGAAGGCAACCCGCGACCGCAGGCTCTTCCAGCCCACGTCCCGCACATCGATTCCCCCGATCCGGACGGTGCCGCGGTCGGGGTCGAGCAGACGGACCAGGAGCTTGGCGAACGTGGTCTTGCCCGAACCGGTAGCACCCACCACCGCCACCCGAGAGCCGGCTGCGACCTCGAGGGTGATGTCGGTGAGCACCTCCGGCCCATCGACGTATCGGAACCCGACATCTTCGAATCCGACGTCGAGTGGGCCCGGCGGGAGATCGGCCGGTACCGAAGCCTCCGGGATCTCCACAGGGGCATCGAGCGTCTCGACGATGCGGCGCAAGCCCGAAGCTGCGCTCTGAGCAAAATCGAGGATCTCCACCAGGGTCTGAACCGGAGCGATGAGCAGGTTGACGAGGAACAGGAATGCCAGCAGGACCCCGGCGGTGACCCCCTGCTCGGGCCCGAGGAGCAGGCCGACGGCGATGACCACAGCCGTGAGCGCTGCGGCGAACAGCTCAGACGACGAGAAGAGCATGTTGCCGAAATGGGCCGCCTTGAACTGGGCCTGGAAGCGCTCCTCCAGGACCTCCTCCACCCGTGCCATCGTCATCTGCTCGGCGCCGTGAGCCCGGATCGCCGGCAAGGCGTTGATCGCCTCGCCCATCACGGCCAGGCTGTCGGCGACCCGCCCGCGAACCAGGTCGTACCGCCGCCGCAGGACCCGCTGCGACCAGAGCAGGTTGGCGATGTAGAGGATGACCCCAACACCCACGATCAGTGCCAGCCGCCATTCGTAGATCGCCATCACCACCAACGACACCACCACCTGGGTCCCGTTGACCAGGAACATGACGCCGCCCCACTCCATGAACTGCTGGACCGTCGAGACGTCCGACGTCACCCGTGAGACCAGCGAGCCCCGCCGCTCGGTCTGGACATGCAGCACCGACCGGCGGAAGAGGTGGCGGAAGGTCAGGATCCGCAGCTCGGACATGCCGGTGGAGGCCTGGGACACGAGGCGAACCAGGCCCGCCCTCGTCATGACCCCGCCGACGACGATCACCACCAGTCCGATCCCCACGGCCGTTGCGACGCCGCCGATGTCGACGTTGTCTCCGCCGCTCACGTAGCGGTCGAGTGTCTGCTGCACGATCACCGGAATCAGCACCTGGACCGCAGTACCCCCGAGGTTGAGCACCAGCACCAACCAGAGCCGGTGGACGATGATCGGCGCCTCGGTCACCGCTCGCCGGAGCGTCCCGAAGGTCGACATGCTCCCGGTCGTCATTCCTCACCGTCCGATCGGGCTGCAGCCTCGTGCTCGTAGGCCTGTACCAGCCGCGCATACCCGGGCTCGGCTGCCAGCAAGTCGGCATGCAGCCCCTGGGCCGCCACCCGTCCGTCCTCGACGAAGACGACCTCATCGGCGAGCCGGATCGACGACGGCCTGTAGGCGACGATCACGATCGTCGACGGCAGTTCCGACGAACGCAGCCCCCGCAGGATCTCCGCCTCGACGGAAGGATCAACCGCCGAGGTGGCGTCGTCCATGATCAGCAGCCGGGGCCGGCGCACCAACGCCCTGGCCAGCGCAAGCCGCTGCCGCTGGCCACCAGACAACGAAGCGCCCCGCTCGCCGATCCGGGTGGCGTACCCGTCGGGGAGCTCCTCGATGAAATCGTGCGCCCCGGCGAGCCGGGCGGCGGAATACACGTCCTCGAGCGGGAGATCGAGGCCCATGGTGATGTTGCCCAGGGCGGTGTCGTCGAACAGATAGGCAGTCTGTGCCACATAGGCGATCTCACGCGGCAGTTCGTACCTGGCGAACAGGCGCAGATCGCGCCCGTCGATTCGGATCCGGCCGGTTCCCGGATCCCACAAGCGGGCCATGAGAAGCGTCAAGGTCGTCTTGCCGGATCCGGTCGGACCCACGACGGCGACCGTGCGGCCGGCACCAATGTCCACCGCCACATCGCTGAGCACCGGCTCGTCGTCCTCATATCGGAAGCTCACGCGATCGGTATCGATCGGTGCGGCACCTCCGTCGAGGTGGGCCGTCTCGGTGCCGTACTCCACCGTCTCGGAGGTGTTGAGCACGGCGGCGACCCGCTCCCATGCCGGGATGGCGACCGCCAGATCGAACAGCACGAAGGCGATGAGTTGGATCGGGAAGGTCATCAGTGACAGGAGGTAGAGGGCGGTGACGATGTCGCCCGTGGTGATTGTTCCGGCGTCCACCCGGACCGCCCCCACCAGGAGCAGCACCAGGCCGATGGCCGGGAGCAGTGTCACGATGACCGTCCGGTACGTCTCCCACCTCACACCGACGTACACGATCCGGTCGCGCAGTTCGTCGGACTCGTGGCGGAGCCGTTCGGCCTCGTACTCCTCACGGCCCAGCGCCTTCACGGTGAGCGCCCCGTCGAAGCTCTCGTGGGCTACGCCGGAAACGACACCCACCTGCGTCTGGATTCCCTCCCAGAAGGGATACAGGCTGACCGCCGATCGAACTTCCACATAGATGACGATCGACAGCCCTATCAGTGCGACCAGCCCCAGCCAGGGGTCGAGCAACGCCAGCAGGATGACGGTCCCGATGACGAGCAGCGACACGCCGGTGGCGTACGGAAGTGGTGCAAGGACGTTGGTGCCTCTTTCGGTGTCGTAGTCGGCCACGGCGAGCAGGTCACCGATCGACTGCTTGGCGAACCAGCCCAACTCCAGGTCCATCTGGTGCGCCACCAGCATCCGGCGCAGGTCCTGCTGGTTGCGCAGCTGCAGCCAGCCGGCCGAGGTGCGGCGGAGCACGATCGCCGCCGCCTTCCACAGTGAGACGAGCAACACTGCGGCAACCGCTCCCCAGATCTTCTCCGAGGCTGCGGCACCTTCGCTCAGCACCGGGATGATCGCGGTGTCGGTGATCCAACCGATCACCACCGACGATGCAATGATCGCGGCCGCAAACAGAACGGCCCCGGTGACGGCCGATGCAAAGGACCAGGGGTGAGCCTTGATGAAACGCCAGACGATACGGAACCCGCCGCGGAGCACCTCGAGGGCGGTGAGGGGCATGGCAGAGGGAGGGGTCACAAGGGGTCAGGTTAGGGCCGGTCCGCCTCTTCCTCTCCCGGGACCTCGTGGACGATTGGGTCCAGTGCGATGACCCCACAGTGGGCATAGGCACCGGCCCGGGTTGCCTCGCCCGATTCACGGCGCCGTGCCGGAGCGATGGCGGACCGACCCGGCAGGTCGGTACTGGAGACCTCCGAGATCCGATGTCGTCGGGTAGGCCCATCGCCGTCGCCGCGGATGTGACTCGATTCGGTGCTCTCACGAACAGCGAAAAGTGTCACACCCTCCTGGCATATTGAGTGTCAGGAGGCAACAACATGACCGATGCCAACCCGCCCGTCCACATCTCCGTCGTGCTCGACCGCTCGGGTTCGATGGCCTCGATCGCCGGCGACATCGTCGGCGGCTTCAACGAGTTCCTTGCCGAACAGCGGAAGGCACCCGGGGTCGCCCGGGTCACGCTCGTGCAGTTCGACTCCCAGGATCCATTCGAGGTGCTGATCGACGCCGTCGATCTGCGGGAGGTCACAGAGCTGGACCGCTCGGCCTACGAGCCACGGAACCTGACGCCGCTGTACGACGCGGTGGGCCGCATGATCGGGCGCATCGACACCGGTATCGCCGAGCGCAGCGAACTGGGGCTTGCCGAGGAAGACCAGGTGGTGGCGATCATCACCGACGGCCTCGAGAACGCCAGTTCGGAACACACCAGAAAGACCGTGTTCGAGTTGATCGACGAGCGGCGAAAGGCCGGGTGGGTGTTCGTGTTCCTGGGCGCCAACCAGGATGTCTACGCCACAGGTGGCGCAATGGCAGTGTCACCCCACAACCGTGCCATGTGGGAATCCAGCCCTGAGGGTTCCAAGAAGATGTGGAGGCATCTCTCCCACTCGACGGGTGTCCACCGTTCCAAGCCCCATCGCCAGCGCATCGCCGACTCCGACGAGTTCTATGAGGAGGACCCCGACGAGAAGTGAGTTGTCGGGCAGCCCCGGAGCCTCCGGGCCTTCCGGATGGCGTGTCACCGATGTGGTGGTCCTGGTGATGCCCGGGGTCCTGGTCGTGCCCGGAGGGGAAGCTCGGAAGGGAAGAGGGTCGGCGTATCCGGACACGGCCTGCGACACCCTCACCATCGAACATCCGGGACCCTCTACGGAAGGCAATTGATGGCCGAATGGTCGCTTTCCCGCCGTCCCAGAGCACTGCTGCAGATGGAGACGCCGACGGGTATCCGCGGCATGCCCAGCCCATTCCGTCGCCTGCTCCGGGGGCTCTGCGGCTGCGGCGGTCAATCCTCAGGCATCGACTGGGCAGGCAACGCCGGTGGCTCCTCGGCTGAGGGCAGAACGCCGGTGTCGGATTCGCCGAGGTCCAGTTCATGGATCTTCGTGCTGCGTGTCTGAACCTTGCCTGCGGAGATCTCGATCTGGTCGATGTCACGGTTCGCTCGATCGAAGTGGGTCCTGAGGTTCCCGACTCTCTCTGATAGCCGCGTGACGTCCCCGAGCATGGTGCCGACCTCCCTCTGGATGACACCGGCCTGTTTGCGCATCTCGACATCGCGCAGGACGGCCCTCACCGTCGTCAGCGTCGCCATCATCGTCGTCGGTGAGACGATGTAGACCCGCGCCTTGTAGCTCGCCTCGATGACATCGGGGTGGTGAGCATGCAGTTCGGCGTAGACGGCTTCGGAGGGCAGGAACATCAGTGCGGAATCCGTCGTCTCACCGAAGATGATGTACTTGGCCGAGATGTCCCCGATGTGCTTCTTCACATCCCCTTTGAGCTGTTTGGCGAACGCCGCACGGTCGGCGGCAGTGTCGGCATTCAGCATGTTCCGGTATGCGGTGAGCGGGAACTTCGCATCCACGACAATCGAACCAGGAGGGTTGGGGAGCCTGATCAGGCAGTCGGCTCGTTTGCCGTTCGAAAGCACGCTCTGGAACTCGTAGGCCGTCTTGGGCAGAGCGTCCTCGACGATGGCCTCGAGTTGGATCTCACCGAACGCTCCGCGAGCCTGCTTGTCATCGAGGATGTGTTGAAGGCCGACGACTTCGGTTGAGAGCTTGGTGATGTTCTCCTGCGCCTTGTCTATCACGGTGAGCCGCTCCGCCATCCTCGCCACCGATGAGGCCGTCTCCTTGGACGACTTCTCCAGGCTCACCCCCATACGATCCTGCACCTTCTCGAGCCGCTCGTTCACGGCTTTGGTCAGCCGCTCCGAAGACTCCTGAACAGTCCTGGCCGTAGCCGCCGAGGCCGCCGCATGCTGTTCTGCGAGCGAGGCCAACTGCCCGGTCAACTCCTGTTGAGAGGTGACGAGTTGCTCGATACGTTGGCGGCTGCCTCCCGCTCCACCACGCAGCAGCGCCCAAACGACGATCAAAGCGCCGATGAGAATGGCGACGGCCAAAACGATCAGCCCGAGTGTCACGACAGGCGGCTCCCTTCTCTGTCCCTTGTTCCCCGGGGACTCAGCGTAGATGACGGCTGTGGCATATTCCGGCGATCACCGGCCGCCCGAACAGGACTCCCCGCCCGGATTCGGCCGGGCCGTCACCACTCCTCGCCCCACAGGCCCGGCCCCAGGCCCGATGCACGTGCCACCCGGCGGCCGAGCGCTGCCACCAGCGCCTCTTCGGAACCCACCACGGTGAGCCGATCCCTTGCCCTGGTGAACGCCGTGTAGACCAACTCCCGGGTGGCCAGAGGCGAATCCGCATCGGGCAGCACCACCACGACATGGTCGAACTCTGAGCCCTGGCTCTTGTGGATCGTCATGGCATAGACGCTCTCGATGGCAGTCAGGCGAGTGGGGGAGACCAGCCTCGGGCCCTCCGGCCCCTCAAAAGCGACCCGCAGGCCATCGTCGGTGGCGATCGTCACCCCGATGTCGCCGTTGAACAGATTCATGACGTAGTCGTTCTGCGTCACCATCACCGGCCTACCCGGATACCACATGCCCAGCGAGTACACACCGGCGGCACCCCTGATCCACGCCTCCGACCAGTACCCCCATGCGGAGACCCCGCGAGGTCCCCGACGGTGGGCGCACAGGATAGCGAACCGGCCCGTCGCCTCCAGGCCCCCGACGGCGTCGCCGCCGACACCGGCATTGCGCAACGCCGCGAGGTGATCCACGACCGGTGGATGCAACCCCTCGAGGCTCGCAGGGTCGGCATCCGCATCCGCATGCCACGTGATCCCGTCGCCCCCGAGGGCTTCCACCGTCGCTGCCGGGTCGCCGGACCGGACCGCTGAGCCGAGGGCGGCGATGGAAGATTCCTCTCCAAACCGCCGTGGCTTGCGGAGCACGACGATGGAATCACCGGGCCCGGCGGCACGATCCGGGGCGAGTTCGGAGGTGGGGATCGGGCCACCGAGATCACCGATGGCATCCAGTGCAGTATCGGTGAACCGGAGTCGGCCGTCGTCGGCGGGCCCGACGATATCGCCCAGTACGGTTCCCGCTTCGATCGATGCCAACTGGCCGGGGTCCCCAACCAGGATCAGCCGGGCATCCGGCCGGACCGCATCGAGGAGCTTTGCCATCAGCGCCAGTGAGACCATCGAGGTCTCATCGACGATCACCAGATCGTGGGGGAGGGGGGCGTCGGCGTGATGCCGGAATCTTCCCCGTTCGGGATGCCAGCCCAGCAACCGATGCAGGGTCATCCCCTCCAGAACCGCCAGGGTGTCGGTGACCCGCTGTGACACCGGCCCCTTCAGCATCTGCTCCCTCGCCTCATGCAACTGCTGAGTGACCCGCTTGGCCGCCTTGCCCGTCGGAGCAGCGATGGCGATCTCGGGAGCAGAGAGGCCCTCTCGTTCGGCCAGATCCACGGCGACTGCGATCAACCTGGCGATGGTCCAGGTCTTGCCGGTTCCCGGGCCGCCGGCAATCACCATCGCCGGACGGACCTGCCCGAGCACCGTTGCCAACCGCTGGCGGTCGCTTTCGGTATCGTCGCCGAGCGGCACCAACCCGTCGAGAACCGCCGACAGCCCGGGGTCGGGGGCGGTGACGGGTGCCATCAGGCGGTGCTGCAACCCGGCCAGGACCGACTCCTCGTAGGCCCTGTACCGGGAGAGATACAGGGCTGTGCCATCGAGGACCAGAGGGCCTCCTGCACCGGTGAGGGCGCTTGCCATCAGCCGGGCGATCCAGGCTTCGGGGTCGGGCCAGGGGAGTCCCTCCACCTAGGCGGTGTCGGCGCCGTCCACCACCACCGTCTCCGGCGCCGTGGAGAGTTCCAGCCTGACGTGCCCGAACCGGGTCGCACGAACGGCCAGTGCCGCCGCCAGCAGCACCGAATCATGCGACTCGCCCAGCAGTCGCCCAACCGTGACGGCAGCGTGGACGTCGATAGGCGACAGCACCCCGGCAGCGCTGAAGGGCGCCAGGAGATCGGGCGCCGACAGCACAGGTACGCGGCTCTTCATCCTGGTCATGTCGCCGCTCCGAACATCCGGTCGACCTCGAGCACCAGATCGGGATGCGGCCCCCACACGAACACTCCGGTCCTGCCGCCGTCGACGACGGGTGTGTCGGCGCCGACCATGCCCCGCACGAACAGGTACATCGCTCCGCCCAGATCCCTATGTGGGTCGTATCCCGGCAACCGGAACGTCAGATACCTGTGGAGGGCCACCTGGTACAGCAGCGCCTGGAGCACATAGTCGGACCGGATCATTGCGTCGGCCATCGCCGGCCGCGAGTAGTCGCTGGTGGTGGGGATGTCGCCCAATGCCGGCAGACGGTTGGTCTTGTAGTCGGCCACCCACCAGCGCCGCCCGCCATCCGTGTCGGGCAGAGCCAGGGTGAGGTCGATGGCACCGGTGAGGAACCCGTGGAAACCAGCCGGTCCGATCTCTCCGACCCTTGCGGCATACGGGCGCAGCGGGTCGTGATCCGGCAGATGTGCGGCGAGCGCCGCCCCGATGTCTGCCAGGTTCATCGGTTCACCGGACGGGGTGTCGATCGGGAGATCGAAATACATCTCATCCAGTCGGTGGCCCCGGTCGATGTCGCCCAGGCGGACATCGTCGAACTGCGATCCGAGTGGTGTGCCGATGGCGCTCACCAGTCCGGCAGTGACGACGGGGACATCGAGGTCGAGGCCGTGCCATTGGGCACCATCGGCAACCAGTCGGGCGATGGAGCCGCCCAGGTCGGCGGCTGTGAAATCGGTGTGCTCGAAGACCCCATGGATCATCGTCCCGAACTCGAGGCCACCCCGGATGGACCCCAGTGGGAGCGGGTCACCGGCCGGGATCGATGCCTCGGTGCTCCCGGGTTCGTCATCCTTGAGCGCACCGATGTCGGATGCGGCTTCGTCCCGTTCTCGGGTGAGGCCGGTGAACGACCAGCGCCACCACGCCCGATCGATCGAACCGCCGAACTCGGAGCGTTGCAACAGCGGCCGCTCGATGTGCGGACCGGCCCACGGTGACATATCGGGGGCGCCGGTGACCGCGTGCACGTCGATGGTGCCGTCAGCGCGGTCGAGGATCGGAGCAAGCCTTGCCCTCATCTCCCCGTGCGGCAGCAGCACCCCGGGCGTCGTGTCATCGATCCGGTCACCCGGCTGCTCCCTTCCGAACAGCACCTTCGTCAACGTCGCCTTCTTGGCGCCGGAATACGGTGCCCACCAGACGGCGAGATGATGCCGCGCCCTGGTGGTGGCAACGTAGAGAAGCCGGAAGTCCTCGGATGCCTGCTCGGCATCGTGCATGGCACTGTGGGTCTCGTAGCCGGGTGAGTCTTCGCCGCCGACGTCGATCATGCGGCGCCCGGTGTCGGGATCGTGGAACACCGGCACCGCGATCTTCGGTGACGGGCGCGGTACCCACAGAAAGGGGACCATGACGATCGGGAACTCGAGTCCCTTGGCCGTGTGGATGGTCAGCAACTGGACGGCCTGGTCGTCGGTCTCCAGGCGACGCAGCCTGGTCTCGGCCTCCTCGGGCCGGCCTGCTGCGAGAGCGATCTCGTTGCCCAGCCAGTCCGCCAGCGACTGGGCACCGCCGTTGCGAGCGGTGGTGTGGAGGATCTCTGCGACGTGCAACAGGTCGGTCAGCAGACGTTCACCACCGGAGCACCCGAGCACCCGGGAGGTCATCGAAGTCGAGCGGTCCACCCGTTCCACCAGCGTCGGCACACCCTTGTGACGGAGCAGATCGGCCCATCCTGCGATCCTGTCGTGCTCGGCGGCGAGGGTCTCTTCATCGGCGCCGGCGATCTGCTCCGCCGTCCACCCGAAAAACGGGGTGGCCAGAGCCCGCCTGACGAGGTTTGGTGAGGATGGCCTCTCGATGGAATGCAGCAGGGCGAGCCAGTGGCCGGCGGCCTCGGTCAGCAGCACACTGCCGGTCCGCCCCTTCACGACGGGAACCGACCGCTTGATCAGTTCTCGTTCCACCAGGTCGATCTCGGCGTTCTTGCGGCACAGCACGCCGATGTCGCTTGGCTCGATCTGACGTCTTCCGGCGGGGGCCGAATCATCGGGAATGGAAACCCCGCCCCGGAGGAGGCCCGCAATCGTCGCAGCGGTGTCCCCGGCCACGATGTTGCGAGCATCATCGACGTAGAGCCACTTGCCGGAGGAGCCGATCCCCTCGGAGACCAGTCGAATCTGGAGGGGGGCTGGGACACCGGTGATGCTGCTCTTCTCGTGCCCCGGCGCCGGCCCGACCTTCTGGAAGGTGATCCGGTCGTCGCCGAACCCGACACCGTCGAGAACCGCCTCCAACGCCGTGATCAGAGGGCCGTCGGACCGCCAGTTGGTGCCGAGTGTCGCCTGGTCGGCGGCGTTGTCCACGGCGGCCAGATAGGCGGCCACGTCCGCCCCCCGGAACGCATAGATGGCCTGCTTCGGGTCGCCGATGATCACCAGCGTCCCGTGGCCTTCGCCGAATATCGTGGAGACGATGTCCCATTGGGTGCGGTCGGTGTCCTGGAACTCGTCCACCAACGCAACGTCGAACACCGACCTCACCACCGCACAGGCGGCATCACCGACGTCGGGGTCGATGAGGGCATCCCGGGCGAAGAGCAGCAGGTCGTCGTAGGTCATCAGGCCGGCTTGCCTGCTCCGGCGAGCGATCTCTGATCGAATCTCCGCGGCCAGTCGGGCCCGAACCCGGACCCGGCCGGTGGCCGAGGCGGGGTCGGGGACGATACCGGCGTCGGGGTTGCCGGTGATCGACGCCGCAATCCTCTTCAGGTCCCCCAGTGACACCAGTTCGGTCGTATCGCCGGAGAACTCCGACACCATCAAATCCGAGAGCACCTGATCGATCATCACACTCAGGTCGCCGGTGGCCTCGAGATCTGAGGGCGCCGTGGAGAGCAGGCCCAGCAGGCGCAGCAACCCCCCTGCGAAACCGTGGATGGTGGAGATCACCGCCTGATCGAATGAAGCGACCGCCATGGAGATCCTCCGCCGACGGGTCTCCAGTTCGGTGCGGTCGGCGTGTACCAGGTGAGCCAGCAGTTCGTCGTCGGGTGCTTCTGCTCCTCCGAGCGCAGCCTCGATGGCGTGGCCTGCCTCGACGAGACGGCGACGAACCCGGTGCCGCAGTTCGCTGGTGGCCGAACGGGTGAAGGTGCTCACCAGGATTCGATCGATCGGCACCCCCAATTCCGCCACATAGCGGGTGACCAGCGCCGCGATCACCCAGGTCTTCCCGGTCCCGGCACTGGCGTCGAGCACGACCCTGCCCGTCGGCAGCGGCCCAACCGGATCGAACATGCGTGCCGTCATTGGGGAAGGCCCTCCATGACGGCGATCACCGGTGTCCACAGACGGAGTGCATACGCCTCAAAACGGCTGCGGGCATCGGGCCAGCCGTCGCCTCGCTCATCCGGACGAGCCGAATCCGCCCAGAGGGCGGTGATCGGTGCCACCCCGCCCAGCACCAATCGGTGATACAGATCCTGATCTTCCCTGGGGATCTGCCACGATGTCACCCAGGCGGCACGGGCCTTCTTCCATTCAGACTTGTCGCCTCGCGCCATGGCAAAGGCGCCCGTCGTCTCCGGGTAGATGGGGAGGGGTTCGCGCATGCCCCGATCCCACAGGTCGATCAGCATGGACAGGGCTTCGTCGGCTGCCCGCCGCCGGGTCTCCGGGTCGGCGCCCAGGGGCCCGATGCGGACGCATGCGACATCGCCCTCACCCTCCCGGCCGACCACCACAGCATCCCAAGCCGTATCCGGGTCGAGCCTGGTGAGGGCGGCAACCCTCACGAACGCACCGATGCGGTGCTTGGCCTTCAACCGCGAGTACTGCACTACTCCGAGACGGCTCCCGTGGAGACCCACGATGTTCCCCACCAGCCGTGTTCCATCGGCTACCGCACAGTCGACGCGCACGGTGGTTCCGACGCCGACGATGTTGGCTCCATCGGCAGTCGCATGGAGAGCCGCCACGCGGGATTCGATATCGTCGAGGACGCTGTCGGCCAGGGCGCCGGGCGGCAGGGAGCCGCGGCGGCGTTCGGCGATGTGCTGATCTGCGGGTTCGTCACCCGCCATCCGTCCCCTGAGCATCCGGTCGCCGACCGCCCATGCCTGCAATCCACCGAGATGGACGGGGACGAGATCCTCACCCCGGGCCTCGACCTCCCTCAGCGAGAACCCGAGCCGCCGCGTCACGAAACCTTTCACCGGTTCCTCGACGAAGCGTGCGAGTTCGGTGACGCCGACCTCGTCGGGCCGCTCCCAGCTGAGTGGTTCGTCGATGAACACGGCGCTCGATTCGTCCGCCCCGTTGAGCAGCGTCTCCGCCCCCGCCAACTGCAGTGGATCGAACCCCCACGGTCGTGCATCTGCTGCACTGAAGTTGCGGGGGTCGAACCCTTGCAGTGGGTGATGGCAGACGACACGCTCCCGGGCCGCCTCATCGTCGTCGCAGGTGAAAGACCGATCGATCACGTCGAGGAGTTCTGCGATCGGGACGGCAGGCGGGCGTTCGGCGTTGGTGCGCTGGTCGTGGCCCGAGTAGGTGATGATCAGGTGCTCCTGTGCTGCCATGACGGCGTCCAGGAGGAGCTGCCGATCCCCCGAACAGGGGTCGTGGTCGCCCATTGCCGGGTGCTCCTGGAGGAGGTCGTCGCCGTTGCGGCCCACTCCCCGCGGGAACACCTCGTCGTCCATACCGAGGAGAGCAATCACACGATGCGGCACAGACCGCATCGGCGCCAGGGTGCACACGGTCAGTTGGCCGGTCCGATGGTCCGAGCGCCCCGCCCGGCCCGACCCGAGATCGCTGAGAACCGTGCGGACCTCATCGAGAGCCACGGGAGCCTGGTCGGAGGTCGCCAGAGCATCCTGCAGCCTCTGGATCAGGTGCTCCCATTGCCATTCCGAACCCCACTCGGGAGCGGCCACCATCTCGATCGACTCGAGAAGGTCGATGCGCCACCGGCCGGCAGACCGCGGCTCTGCCAACGATCGGGTGATGACGTCGATGCGGCTCACCAGTTCGGCAAGGCGGCCGAGCCCTCCGAGGGTCGAACCTTCGATCCCCGGGACCGGGAGGCTGGACCCGACCAGATCGGTGCGGGTATCGGGCAGGAACACCCCGGACAGCAGTCGGTCCAACCCGAAACGCCACGTGTGATCATCCATGTCGGGCAGGCCCCAGCCTTCGGCCCGGTGCCGGGCGTCCAGCCCCCAGCTGATGTTGGCCTCCGACACCATTTCGGAGATCTCGTCGAGTTCGGCCTCGCTGATATCGAGGGCCCTCAGCACAGGTCCAAGAGCTGCGAAATCCAGGATCTCCCCGGCTCCGGCTCTCCCGGTGGCCAGGTCCAGCATCGCGGTGGCCACAGCCAGGAGCGGGTTCATCGAACGCGGTGCCCGATCTGCCACACGCACCCGAAGGTCGGGCAACTCGGAATCCCCATCCGGCGAGCCGAACACCGCCTCCACCAGCGGCGCATAGGTCTCGACATCGGGGCACATCACCACGATGTCGCGGGGCTGAATCGTCGGGTCGTCGGTCATGGCATGCAGCAAGGCATCGCGCAGGGCCTCCACCTGCCGGGCCGGCCCGTGGCATGCATGGATCTGCAGGGACCGATCATCGTCTGCGATCGGGACCCGGGGTTCGATTCGGTCCGCCCGGATGGCCGTTTGGAGGCGGCCCAGGGCAGTGGGGGCCCCATCCGCTTCGGACTCGTGGTCGGTGGTCGGCCCGATGCCGTGGTGATGCAACACAGCCTGGAGTTCGACTGCGTCGCGTCCCCACGATGACACCAGAGGGTGGCCGCGGTCCGGGTCGAGTGCCCGACGGGGCGGCAGGGTGTCCTCGTCGAGGATCTCGGTGAGCGTTGCCTTCCAGCGGGTGGGCGAAGGGTGGAGCACAAAGGCGTGCAGATCCCGGGTTTGTGCCAGGGCCTGGAGGGTGGCGAGATGACCCTGCGGGATCCTGGTGAGCCCGTAGATGTTCACACGGTCGGGGAGATCGAGATCGACGCCACCCGATGCGATCCGGGTTGCGGCGTCGGGGAGCCGCTCGGCCGGTGACCCGATGCCCGTCGATTGACGTACCCGGTGCCACAGCCGCGGCTGCCAGAGGTGAGCCTCCGCCAGAGCCGATCCGTACGAACCGGCCTCGGTGCCGCCGGCCCAGGCCCGGAGCATCTCGGGCCGATCCTCTGCATACCGGTGGAACAGCCCGGCGATGCGGATGGCCGCTTCCATCCGCCGGCTGTGTTCACCGCCCGAGGCGATGAACCGGTCGACGGTGGCCATCCACGGTTCCCCACGGCAGTCGTCGATCGCCCGGGCGACATGCCAACGCAGGTTTGCCCGGGTCCACGGATCGTCCTCGGCTTGCAGACCATCGGCGGCGGCGAGGGCCTCCTCTATGAGGGTGTGGACGGTGGGGAAACGGATGTTGGCTGCGATCCCGAGTTGCCGGGAGAGCTCCTGGGCGATCCAACGCTCGATGCCCCTGGTGGGCACGGCCACCACCTCGGGGGTGAACGGATCGTCCGGGATATCGGCGAGCACGTCACCGAGGGCGCCGACCAGCAACTGCGCCTGGCTGCTGCGATGCACGATGAAGCCCACTCGCCGTCCCTCCCCGGTGCTGGTGAACCTAGTCATCCCCCACGACGCATCTACCGGATCACCACCGAGCATGGCGGTACCGACTCCAGACGTAGCCGTTCATTGGCACCGGACTGTTGGGGTCGATCGGGAGTCCCCAGCCACGACCGGTATCAGAGGAGCCGCAGGTGGAGAACTGACGGGACTCAGCGACCGAGAGTGCGCTCCTAGAACTGCTCCAGAGGCCGGGTAGCCGGGAGTCCCGAGCTTCTACCCGGCAATTCTGGCCGGGGCCCTGAATACCTGCTCTGCGTGCCAGGTGAGATGCTCTGCTGTGGGTGGTGGCTGGCCCGGTTGCGGTCCGCGTAGTGGCTGCCCCACCAATCCGAGTACCAGGGTCTCCGCTGCGGGACCGTGTCCCACGAACTGCTGCGAGATCTTGATCCGATGGTCATTGGTGAGGCCAGCGACACCCTGATCGAACAGCTTGTGGTGCAGTGTGCACAGGGCGATGCCGTTGTCGACCTCATCTGGCCCGGCCATGGCATGCCACCGGATGTGCGCTGCCTCCACTCCGACCGTCGAGGCGTTCAACTGCCCGTCGAAACCACAGAACCCGCAGGCCCGTTCGTAGGCCGTCAACACCAACTCCCGGAACCTCGGGTCGCGGGCGGGGCGCCTGGCCGTTTCGTGCGATGGGCGTGCCTCATTGGTCAGAGTCCCGGGTTCCAATCCCACGTCGGCGAGCAGGTCGTCGTGGAGGCTGGGAGGGAAGTGCTCATCGAGCAGGTATTGGATCACGGCAGTCCGGAAGGCGGTGTCGGTCAGCGCTACCTCGAACTCGGTTGGGAATCGGCCGGTCGCCCGTTCCCTGAGTTCCTTGACTCGTCTGTCCCAGTGATCGGGGCCGGAGCCGCTGAGATGGACCTGCCACAGGTGATCGTTTTCGAGACGTCGGAACGGATACTGCGGTGTCCTGCCGGTTCTCGGTGGGCCGTATCGAGTCAGAAGGTCCTGCAGTGGTTGTTCGGACTCTTCGAAGGTGACCTGGGAGGTCCCGTGGTTCGTCAGGTGCCCTATGGCGTAGAGGATCAGCAGTGGCTTGTGGGGGGCGCGCACCCCGGCCTGCGACCACTGCTTGATCCCGGCGATCCGGCCCAGCCAGTCCTCCTGCAGCACACCCTCAGGATACGTATTGGGGGGCTCAGTCCCGAAACATCGTCTCTGTACACCCCTGGGGCCGCCGCCGATTCAGTGGGACCTGGTCTTCACCCGCTCGAAGATCTGCACCATGACGGTGTGGAAGTCAGCCTCCAACCCCGGCGATCTCGCGTCCGCCGAGTGCTGGTGTGTCACAGTCGAAACGTATCTTGTGATCAATCGTCTTGGCTGATCGGACTTGAACTGATGCGATCACGTGCGCTGGAGATGCTGCGTCGGATCGCAGGGCCAGGTGCGGATTTCCGACCGGGGCAGTGGGAGGCAATCCAGGCTGTCGTGGAGGAGCGCCGCAGGGCACTTGTGGTGCAAAGAACAGGCTGGGGCAAATCCGCGGTCTACTTCATCGCGACATCCTTGCTGCGCCAGCAGGGAATGGGCCCGACGGTCATCGTGTCCCCGCTTCTGGTGCTGATGCGAAACCAGATTCAGATGGCGGAGCGACTTGGACTGTCGGCGCGGACGGTCAACTCGACCAACCGTGAGGCGTGGGATCCGGTGTTCGAGGAGATCAGAGCGGGTGCCGTGGACCTGCTGCTGATAAGCCCCGAGCGCCTCAACAACCCGGGATTTCGGACCGACGTACTGCCCGATTTGCTGCGCTCGCTTGGCCTCCTCGTTGTGGATGAGGTGCATTGCATCTCGGATTGGGGCCACGACTTCCGCCCCGACTACCGTCGCTTGTCCCGGATCGTCAAGCTGCTTCCTCCAAATGTCGCAGTGCTGGGGACGACGGCTACTGCCAACGATCGGGTGGTGGCCGATGTCGCAGAGCAGCTTGGTGAAGACTTGCTCGTCGTGCGGGGTCCGCTGGATCGCGAGAGCCTGCGTCTCCAGGTGCTGGCTCTGCCGGATGCCGCCACGCGGATGGCGTGGCTGGCACAGGCAATCCCATCTCTCGAGGGCTCCGGGATCGTGTATTGCCTCACCGTCAGGGACGCCAACCGTGTTGGCGAGTGGTTGGCATCCCGCGGGATCGAGGCCCGTTCATACACCGGTGCCGCTGATCCGGAGAATCGACTCCAGATCGAGGAACTACTCACGTCGGGTCGTCTCAAGGTGGTTGTCGCTACGTCTGCGCTCGGAATGGGATACGACAACCCGCACATCCGGTTTGTCATCCACTACCAGGCGCCGGGTTCGCCC
>CBDUUY010000012.1:0-17523 GCA_965370535.1 uncultured bacterium | reverse complement strand
AGTAGCAGGCCACCGACGATGAAGAAGATGACGATCCCCAGCACGGCCGGCCGACTGCTGCCGAACAGGAAGATCGCCGACGCAAAGATCAGCGGGCCGACGATCGCCGAGAACTTGGACATGATGGAGAAGAAGCCGAAGAACTCCCCGCTCATGGTGGCCGGCGACATGGCCGCATAGAGGCTGCGGCTGAGTGCCTGGCTGCCCCCTTGCACCACCGCCACCATCCAGGCGAGGAACCAGAATTCGATGACCGTGTCGAGGAAGAAACCCCAGACGGCGATCACCGAGTAGACCATCAGCGCCAGCAGGATCGTGCGTTTGGTGGTCATGCGGCTCGCGACACCGGTCAGCAAGCGGGGCCCCAGCAGCAGGGCCAACAGGGCGCAGCCGATCTCGACGATCAACAGCAAGCCGAGCAGAGTGCCCAGGCTGGACTCCCTGGTCGGCTCCAGCACCTCGAGATCGCCGATCGTCATGGTCGTGCCCACGCTGTCGGGGTCGCTGTGTCCGGTGTTGACGAGGGTCAGGACGTGCTCGCCGGCCTCGCCGGCATCGACGATCTCCCGTTCCCCATATCGCACGGCATCGTTGTAGCCATCGACCACCAATGGTTCGCCGTCGTCCATGACGGGCACGCCATCGATACTCACGGCCCACTCGCCGTGGTCTGGGCCCTTGCCGTAGGTGATCTCGATCTCCCTGCCGTTGTAGGCGAAGACGATCGTGTCGCCGGTCCCATCGGTGATCGCGTAGTCGGTGCGGGCGCCGGTGCCCAGACGATCCTGTGTGTGGACGGTCCAGGCTCCGCTCATCTGGACGGCGGCGTCCAGCATCGTGTGCTCGCCCTGACCGGCGGCGGTGGCCGTCGCCTCGAAATCGGGGCCCGGCCTGCCGACCACATCGGCATCAAGGGTGTAGGCCCCGATCGAGCCGAGGATCGGCAGCAGCATCATGTTGAGGATCACAAAGGCCAGGTAGGTGGGGGCTCTCTTGTGCTCCCCACCGGGGATCCGGCCGAATGAGATGGTGAATGGGATGCCGGCGAACTGGACCAGTACCAGTGCCAGGATCAGTTCGGTGGCTCCGAAGCCCAACTCCGCGCCGTAGATGGCGGCGACCGCGATGATCGTCCCGATGCCGTCGTTGTAGATGAGGTAGGCGATCAGGTATCGGGCCAGTTGCCGGTAGCGGCGGAGGTGCCTCACGGTGTCGCTCAGCCTGGCGAATCCGGCCTTGATCACAGACCCTTCCACCACGATGGTGGCCGCAGGCGGTTCGGGCACCCGGCGCAAGAGTGGGATCGTGAAGATCGCCCACCAGATCGCCACGCTGAGGAACGCCAGTCGGGAACCGGGAATCTCGCCGAGCGCAAAGATCATGACGACGTTGATCACCAGCAGGATTCCGCCGCCGACGTAGCCGATGGCATACCCCAGGGTGCTGACCCTGTCTTGATCCTGCTGCCTGGCAACGTGGGGGAGCAGCGCGTCGTAGAACACGTTGGCGCCGCCGAACCCGATCCGGCCCACCACGAAGAGGATCGAGGCCAGCATCCAGTCGCCTGATCCGACCAGTGCCAGCAGGCCCGTGGCGACGACACCCATGCCGGCGAAGGTGGCCAGCAGCGGTTTCTTGCCGCGCCTGATATCCGAGATCGTCCCCAGGATCGGGGACAGCAGGGCCACGACGAACAAGGCGACGCTCAGGCCGATGGTCCAATAGGCAGTGGCGATGGATCTGCTGGCCAGCGTGGACCCGGCGACGTCGCTGTAGTAGATGGGCAGGACGGCGGCCAGGATCGTGGTGGCGAAGGCAGAGTTCGCCCAGTCGTACATCGTCCAGGCACGGATTCGCCTGTGGTACTCGACCTCGGATATCCCCTCATGTCCTGCTGTGGGCACGAACGTCTTCTCCCGGTGAGGCGGCGTCGCAGCGTATCGCCCCCGGCGTTGACGGCTCAAACCCCGATAGCCTGGCGACCCATGCAACGACACACCATGCTCGCCCTTCTGGTGACCCTTACGCTGACGGTTGCCGCTTGCGGAGATGACGGCGCTCCGCCGATCGGACCGGGAACCACCTCGTCGACCACGACAGTGGGACCTACTGCTGCGACCGTTCCCCCCGGCACGACGGCACCCGGGGTCTCGACCACCGTCACCCGCACTTCGACAACGGCAACGACGACGACAACGACGACGACAACGCTGCCGCTGCCTCCGTTGCAGGGACTCGGCCTGGAGGTGGTCGCCGAGGGCCTGGACACTCCGATCTTCCTGACCTCACCGCCGGGTGACGGCCGGTTGTTCGTGGTCGAGAAGCCGGGCCGGATCCTGGTGCTCGGAGGTGGTGGTGCCGACGACCTGGTGTTCCTGGACCTCAGCGTGTTGACCTCGGAGGACAACATGGAGCAGGGCCTGCTCGGGATGGTGTTCCACCCGGCGTATGCCGACAACGGCAGGTTCTTCGTGCACTACACCGATCGCAGTGGGACCAGCACCCTGGCCGAGTACCGGGTATCCGCCGACGATCCCGGCAGGGCGGATCGAGATTCGGGTGAGATCCTGCTGACCCGGGACCAACCGGCAGGGAACCACAACGGCGGGATGATCGCCTTTGGGCCGGATGGGTACCTCTACATGGCGCTGGGCGACGGCGGAGGCGGCAACGACCGCTACGGCAACGGTCAGCGCACCGACACGCTGCTGGGGGCCATCCTTCGCCTGGACGTCGACGGCGGCGACCCGTACGCCATCCCGCCGGACAACCCCTTTGCAGATGGCGGTGGGGCCATGGAGGTGTGGGCCTACGGCCTGCGCAACCCCTGGCGCTTCTCGATCGACGACGGCCTGCTGTATATCGCTGATGTCGGCCAGAAGGACTGGGAGGAGATCGACGTTTCGCCCGTTGTCGCCGCCGGCCTCAATTACGGGTGGCCGCTCTTCGAGGGGGATGTGTGCTTCCAATCGGAGGCATGCGACACAACCGGTCTCGAGATGCCGGTGGTCGTCTACGGGCACGGCGAGGGGTGCTCGGTCACCGGCGGGTATGTCTACCGGGGTGCGGCGATCCCGGAGATCGATGGGCACTACTTCTACGGTGACTGGTGTGGTGGCTGGGTGCGGTCGTTCCTCTTCGATGGCGGCGAGGCCGTAGACCACGTCGACTGGACCTCCGACTTCGGTCGGATCGGCCAGATCGTCTCCTTCGGCAGGGATGCCTTCGGAGAGATCTACGTTCTCATCCAGGACGGGACGATCTTCGAGATAGTGCCCCGCCGCTGACCGCCACAGGAACGGGCGGTGGCCGTTCACCAATGCCGGGGCGGTATCCGCACCATGATCCTCTCGGGGGCCGGCCCCCGGCGGTAGTGTCGGAAGGGGAGGGAGCATGGGCCCGTTGGAGGGCGTCACCGTCATCGAGATCGCCTCGCAAGGTCCCGGGCCTTTCTGCGCGATGATCCTCGCCGACCTGGGCGCTTCGGTGATCCGGGTGGATCGTGCGGATGTGGTCATGGGCGGCGATCCCGGCTCACCACCGCCCCAGCCGCTGGTGCGGGGCCGCCGTTCCATCGGTGTCGATCTGAAGAACCCCGGTGGGTCCGGGGTGGTGCTGAAGATGGCCGAAGCTGCAGACGTGCTGATAGAGGGTTTCCGTCCGGGGGTGGCCGAGCGCCTCGGCATGGGCCCAGATGAGTGCCTGGCCCGCAACCCCGGACTGGTCTACGGAAGGGCGACCGGATGGGGTCAGACCGGACCGCAGGCTTCCGATGCCGGTCACGACATCAACTTCGTGGCGGTCTCCGGTGTCCTGCACGCGATAGGCAGGGAGGGGGAAGCGCCGGTGCCGCCGCTGAACCTGGTCGCCGATTTCGGCGGCGGCGGGATGCTGCTGGCGGTCGGGGTGTTGGCCGCTCTGTTGGAGAGGGATCACTCGGGCCGGGGCCAGGTCGTCGACGCCGCGATGGTGGATGGTTCGGCTCTGCTGATGACGATGTTCCACGGATTGCTCGCCGAAGGGCTGTGGACCGATGAGCGGGGGGTGAACCTGTTCGATGGGGGCGCTCCCTTCTACGACGTCTACGAAACCTCCGACGGAGGGTTCATGGCGGTTGGCGCCATCGAACCCCAGTTCTTTGCCCGGATGGTGGAGTTGCTGGGGATCGAACCTTCGGTGGTGCCGGATCACATGGATCGGTCGCGGTGGCCGGAGCTGCGCTCGCTGTTGGAGCGGAGATTCCTCGCCCGGACCCGTGACGATTGGGCGGAGGTGTTTGCCGGCGAAGACGCCTGTGTCGCTCCGGTGCTGTCGATGACCGAGGCTGCCGCGTATCCCCACCACAGGGAGCGGGGAATGTTCATGGAGGTTGGCGGATTGGTGCAGCCTTCCCCGGCTCCGAGGTTTTCGCGGTCCCTGCCCGAGACCCCGACCCCACCTCCGCATGCCGGTCAGCACACCGGGGAGGTGCTGGCCGAACTCGGGTTCGACCCGGCCGAGATCGAGCGACTGCGAGGCTCGGGGGCAGTTCGATAGCTCGCCCCGCGGGGCCTGGCTACCATCGTTCTGTGGCAGACGTAGGCATCCTCGGACTTCCCAACGTGGGCAAAACCACTCTGTTCAACGCGCTCACCGGACTCGGGGCGGCCACTGCCCCTCATCCGTTCTCGACGATCGAGCCCAATCTGGGCGTGGCCCGGGTACCCGATCAGAAGCTCGATCGGGCTGCCGAGGTGGAGAACTCCAGGAAGACCGTCCACGCTTCGCTGGAACTGCTCGACCTGCCGACCATGGCAGGGTCCGGGCACTCCGGACTGGTACCCAGGTTCCTCGCCAGGTTGCGGGAGGAGGATGTGCTGGCGGTTGTGCTGCGGGCCTTTGACGACGGTGTCATCCCCGCCGATGAATCCGGGGTGGATCCCGTCGAGCAGGCCGAGACCCTGTTGTTGGAGTTGGCCCTCGCCGACGCCGAGGTCTTTGGGCGCCGCAGCGAGAAGGCGGCCAAGGAGGCGAGTTCCGACCCCGGCATGCGCCGGTTCGCCGATGCCATCGCCAAGGCCTCCGCGTTGCTGTCGGAAGGCACGCCGCTTCGTTCTGCATCGTGGACCGGTGAGGAGTTGGCAGCCTTCCGGGATCTGGTGCCGCTCACCCTCAAACCATCGGTGTGGGTCATCAACACTTCGGAGGGCGATGGCGGCTCTTCGGCCATCGAGGCGGTGAGTGCCCTGGTCCCCGACGGCGACACCGTGGTGGCTCTGTCTGCCAGGTTGGAGGAGGAGGCGCGGCTGCTCGACCCCGAGGACCGGGCCGAGTTGTTCGAGGGGTTCGGCCTGGGGGAGGGCGCACTGGCCACGATGGTCCGCGCCACACATGACGCACTCGGGCTGATCAGCTTCTACACCCTCGGGCCCAAGGAGGCGCACGCCTGGACGGTCAGGAGAGGCACTCCGGCTCGGGAGGCAGCCGGCAAGATCCACAGCGACATGGAGCGCGGATTCATCAGAGCCGAGATCGCTCCCATAGAGACCGTCATCGAGGCCGGAGGGTGGGACGCTCTCAAGGCCGCAGGCGGTGTTCGCGTGGAGGGCAAGGACCATCAGATCGTCGAAGGTGATGTGATGGTCGTCCGGTTCTCGGTGTGACCCCGGGGTCATGATGGCCGGCGCCGCATCGGGCGGTCCGTGAGAGGAGCCGGATGAAGGCCATCGTCGTTGGGGCGGGAGGCACCACCCGTGAACTGCTCCGCCATCTCGGGGACTTCTGGGAGATCTCCGTCATCGACGTCGACGAGGAGCGTCTCGCTCTGGCCTCCACGGTGAGGGCCATCGAGACGGTGGTCGGCGACGGCTCGAGCAGGGTGACTCTCGAAAGGGCCGGCGTGGCCGGCGCCGATGCCCTGGTGGCTGCCACCAACGACGACGATGTCAATCTGGAGGCCTGCCGCATCGCCAGAGAGGTGGGCCTGGTACGGATCGTGGCGGTGGCGGCCGTTCCCGAGCGGCTCCCCGCGTACAAGGAAGCCGACATCCCCGTGATGCCGCCCCACAGCCTGGCCGCCCGGCGGCTGGAATTGAGCCTGGAGCCACGGCGGGTGTCGTCCACCGCCTTCGCCCACGGGCGCGCTGAGGCCATCGAGTTCCTGATAGCAGAGGACAGCCCCGTCCGGGGCATCGTTCTGCGCGACCTGCACGCTGAGAGTTGGTTGGTGGCCGCCATCCTCCGCGATCACGAACTAATCGTCCCGCACGGCAACACGACGCTGCATACCGGCGATCGGGTGACGGTGGTGGGGGCGGCCGCCGACTTCCCGTTGATCGTCCGCACCTTCACTGCGGCGGCCGCCCGGTTCCCGCTGGACTTCGGCAAACGAGTGGCTGTGATCCTCGATTCGAGGGCCGACCTGGAGGGGCCCGTCGGAGAAGCGATCAACCTGACCCGCAACACCCAAGCCTCGTCGTTGCTCCTGGTCCACCGCCGGATCGAGGGGATCAGTGACGAGACCCACGCCAGAGAGATCGCGGTGATGCTCGATGAGGCCGAGGAGCTGGCCGGAGGGGTCGAGATCCGGCGACGGCCGGTGTCGGGCCCCCCGATGCGGGCGCTCACCTCGGTGATCAAGGACGAGAGTGTCGGTGTGGTGGTGCTCCCGGCCCCCTCACGGGGTTGGCTGGGCCGCGCCAAGACGGTTCGAGCGCTGCGCAATGCGGTGGATCTGAGGCGGCCCGTCTTGTTCTCCCGCAGCACCCATCCCTATCAGCAACTGGTGGCTCCCGCCCGCGATACCCCTCTGGGATCGGCTGCTTCCCGAGCCGCCATCGACGTGGCCGCACACGGCAAGGGGGAGGTCACCGGTGTCGCAGTTACCCCTCCGGTGTTCCTGACAGGGGCGGAAGGCAAGGAGGCGGCACTCCGGGCGCTCACCAGGCTTCGTGAGGAGGCGGCCGTGCAGGGCGTCACGGTGCACCGCAAGATGCGGCAGGGGAACCCGGTGAAGGCGATGCTCGAGGCTGCCGACGGAGCCAACCTGCTGGTAGTCGGTCTTGCCGGCCGCAATCCTTCGCTGCTGAGGCCCGGGTTCGTGGGCCATCTGCTGCTGAGGGCTTCCACCTCGGTGCTCACCGTGCCGGCGGAGGCCTGATGTCTCCCCGGCCGCTTCCGCTGCCGCTGAGTGCGGCTGGTCGACGGGCACGGGCCGAACGTATCCGACAGATCGGCCGTGAAGTGGCATCCGGCCAATACCTGGTCCCCGCCGAACGGGTGGCCGACGCAGTGCTCGGCTTCTATCGCAGGGAGAGCTGATCGTGCGAGCCGTCGTCCAGCGAGTGTCCCGGGCCGTGGTTGCCGTCGAAGGCGACGCCGTCGGTGACATCGGGGTCGGGTTGATGGTCCTGCTCGGGGTCGCCGAGGGGGATACCGGCGCCGATGCGGCTGCCCTGGCAGACAAGGTCGTCGGGCTGAGGATCTTCCCCGACGACGAAGGGAAGATGAACCGCTCGGTCGCCGAGGTAGGCGGTGAGGTGCTGGTCGTCAGCCAGTTCACACTGCTGGCCGACATCCGCAAGGGACGTCGTCCCTCCTTCACCGGCGCCGCCCGACCCGACGAGGCCGCACGGATGGTCGATCTGGTGGTGGCCCGTATCGGTGAGGCGGGCGTGGACTGCGCCACAGGCCTCTTCGGCGCCCATATGGAGGTCGAGTTGGTCAACGACGGTCCGGTGACGATCGTCATCGATGCCGCCGCCGGCCGGCTGGTGTGACTACGTCCGGCCCACCTCTTCTTGCTCGGCCGTGCAAACCCGGCCTGCTTCACAGAAGCGGATGAAGTCACAGGATCGGCACGCCTCCGAGGGGCGGGGGTCCCGTACCCCGGCCGCAGCACCGGCCACCAGTTCATCGAGCCGCTCTCTGGCCGTGGCCAGCCAGGTCTGGTCGACTTCCTCTGAGATCTCCTCGACCCCGTCGCCCAGGTAGACGAAGGCGACCCTGGTGCGGTCGGGAGTGCCCTCTGGGAATCCAGCATCGACCACTGCCACCGCATACGCCTGTAGCTGGACGCGCCCGGCCGGGTCATCGGTGCTCCGGCCACTCTTGAAATCGATCACCTCCCACAGGCCCGGCTCCGGTTGGTACACCGCGTCGATGCGCCCGGCGACCCTGCCTTGACCTATCTGCAGTTCGAACGGCGCCTCGATCAGGAGGGGCTTCTGGTCTGCGAACCGGCTGCTCAGGAAGGCCTGGAATGCACCCGGGCGTCCCCGTTCACCGGGTTCCAGGTCGTAGAAGCCCTCGTGGGTGTCCTCGAAGGGCACCGAGCCGCGGTGGTGCAATTCGATACGCCGGTGGACCTCGATGCCGTGCCGCATGGCCGGGGAGGGCCTCCTGGGCAGCCGGTCCACCTGGCTCCAATGGAATCGTTGCGGGCAGGTGGCGAAGGTGACCAATCCGGTCACTGAGGTGCGGAACGGGGCCGGCTCGGGTGCATGTGCTGTTGAGGCAGGGAGATCGTCGAGGATCATGGTGAGTTGGCCGAGGGCCTCTTCGTAGGAGATCGTCGACCCCACGGCGGCGGCCAGCCCCGCCGGCCACGTGGGATCCTCGATGGCGGTCCGCATGGCTTCCCTCCATCCGTCTGCAAAGAGCGGATCGGGGCCGTCGGCCGGGTCGGTCTCGAACCGCAGCGACCCTGGCGGGTCCCCGGCATCGGTCACCTGCTCCACTATCTCTACTCCCTTTGTCTGGAGCGCCAGTTCGAGGATCCGGCTGGGGCTCTTGGCCTGTTTCCCGCTGTACCAGAAGGCCCCGGTCGTGATCAGCCGGTCTGCTGCCCTGGTGACGGCGACATATGCGGTGCGCCACTCCTGATCGGCATGGCGATCCTTGATGACGGCCTTGCGCTGCTTGGCGTTCTCGGGAAGCGCAGGCAGGTAGGTCGTATCGAGTCTGAGCTCGTACGGCAGGAACTGGGGATGGGCCACGGGGTCTGCGTAGGGCTGCCCGGGCGAGGGGAAGGTGTCCTTGCACAGGGATGGCAGGATCACCACCGGCCACTCGAGGCCCTTGGCCCGGTGAACCGTCAGCATCGCCACAGCGTCCTCGCCGCCGACTCGTGACGTGTCCAACTCGTCGGCCCCCCGGTCCTCCTGCAGCAGGTCGAGGTACTCGATGAAGGCCTCCAGGGACGGCCTGCCGTCGAGGGGGCTCCATTCATCGGCTAGATCGAGGAAGCGGTACAGGTTGAGCCTGGCCGACAGCCGGGCAGCGTCGTCGAGTGCCTCGACTTCGGGCCAGGCACCCGTCCTGTCCAGGACGATCCGGCACAACTCGACGACGCCGACCCCCTGGGCATCTTCCAGGAGAGAGCGGTACATCGTTCGAAAGGCGCTCAGGCGTTCGGTGGAGCGGTCGCTGAGAGCGCTGCATCCCTCGAGGCGGTCGATTGCCTCGAGCAGTGTCCAGCCGATGCCGCCGAGATCGGTCTCGGCCGTGTTGCGGCGGCGATCTGCCACCCACCCGGAGAGCGGCGCCAGGTCGCCCATGCCCAGCCGGTAGTGGGCTCCCAGCAGGATTCGCATGAGGGCCGGGGCATCGTCGGGCCTGCCGAGGACGAGGAGCCAGGCGTGGAGGTCGGCGACCTCGGGCACCTCGAGCAGGCCGCCGAGAGCGGCCACCTCGACCGGGATGCCTTGCCTCTCGAGCGCATCGCGGACCAGGCCGATCTGGCGGTGCTTGCGGAACAGGATGCCGATGTCGTTCCACGGGATGCCGTCGTCGTGGAGGCGACGCACTTCTGCGGCGATCCAGCGTGCCTCGTCCACGGCGGTGCGGAACCATCCGGCAGCGACCGTGCCATCGGCGGCATCGTCGAGAGCTTGCAGGTCGCCGAGATCGCCCTGATCGCCGATCTCGTTGCGCACCCGGTTGGCCAGGTCGATGATGCGCCTGGATGAGCGCCGGTTGACGGTGAGGTGTTTCGTGTGGGCGGGTTCGCCCTGTTCGTCGGGGAAATGCCTCGGGAAGTCTGCGAAATTCTGCAGCGATGCGCCGCGCCACTCGTAGATGGTCTGATCGGCGTCTCCGACCGCAGTGACGGGGAACCCGTCGCTGAAGACCGCGCGCAACATCTCGCGCTGGGCCGGGTTGGTGTCCTGGTACTCGTCGAGCAGCACCACTCGATACCGGGATCGGATGCGGGCGGCGACCTCGGGATGGCCGGTGACCAGGCGGTGGGTGGCGGCGATGAGATCGGCGTAGTCGATGGCGCCGAGCGCTGCCTTGCGCTGCCGATACGCAGCCAGCGTTGCGGCCATCTCGATGCGCCTGGCCCAGACCTCGTCGTCCCCGCCGGTGAGGTCTTCGGGTTGACGCAAGTGATCACCGAGGTCACCGGCCAGCACCACCAACTCGTCGACCCGCCGGCCGGGGGCGGTGAGGTCGAGGGCGGTGTGGCCGCTCGAACCGAGTGCGTCCCGCAACAGCTGACGGGTGTACCCGGGTGTGATCACCGTGGAGTGTCTTTCGACACCGACGATGGGGCCGTACTCACGCAGCAGGCCGTGTGCGAAGCCGTGATAGGTGTTGACCTCCACTTCCCTGCCCGATTCGGCCAGATCGGGCAGAAACGATCGCAGCTTGTCGGCCAGTTCCTCGGCGGCCTTGTTGGTGAACGTGATGCCGAGCGCTTCTTCGGGTTCGACCGTGCCGGTCTGCACCAGGTGCTGCAAACGCAGTGCCATGGTGGTGGTCTTGCCGGTTCCCGCGCCGGCGGTGACGCGCAGCGGGCGCAGCGGGTACTCGATGATGCTGCGCTGCTCCGGAGTGGGGTGGATCGTCATCCGAGATAGGCCTCCCTGCCCTCGGGCCATTCGGGGCACACCCGGCGGACCGGGCAGCGATCGCAGTGCGGCCCGGTCCGGGGGGTCCAATCTTCGGTTCTGATGCCTTCTGCTGCCTGTTGCATCAGGTCTCTGACCTCGTCGAGCCTCCCGACATCCAGTTCCCTGGTGGTCACGGACCTGGTCCTGACGGCAGGGAACCAGAGTTCGGCGGCGCTGATGTCTCCGAGTTCGGCCAGATGGGGATTCTCCCTGGCGGCCATCACATAGAACCCCAGTTGAACCGACCGGCCCGCCTCCTCGACGCTGGGGACGCCGGTGCCCGTCTTGTAGTCGACGACACGAACCAGCGGAGTGCCTCCCGCCCCGTCGTCGACCTCGATGCGGTCGATGCGGCCCCGCCAGTGGGCCTCGCCTGCCTCGATCTCGACATCCTGCTCGACCCCGGCCACCCTGCCGGTCCCCGGCCAGGCCTCGTAGAGATGGGTCAGCACCCTGACCGCCCTGGCGTGCCAGGCCGCAGCCCATGGCCCGTCCCCGAACGCAGCGGGATCGAAGTGCTCATCCAGTTCGGCAAGTGCTTCGGCGAGTGTTGCGTGGGCGTCGCCCCGCCGGACGGCTTCTCCCTCGACCTGCTCGAGCACGAAGTGGATCAGGCTGCCGGAGGTGAGGTGGGTGGATCCGTCGGCCTCGACTCGGAGCCATCGTCGAAACGCATACAAACGCGGGCACAGCAGGTAGGACTCGGCCTGGCTGGGGGAGAACTTGACGTCGGGAGGGACCAGGCCGGTGTCGGGGCCGCGCCGGGCCATCCCGGCGAACAGGGACGGGTCACGACGCCGCCATCCGCTCGGGGCGGTGAGCGCCCCGAGCGCCGCAAGGCGTTGAGGGGCCGGTTCGGCGGGATCGCGGATGATCCTTCGCAGCCAGGCTTCCGCCTCGATGGGGGTCGATGGGGGGCCGGCGTCGCCGGGGGATGGCAGGCCGTCGGGGAACCCGGTCCGTCCGGCGGCCAGGGCAAGGAATCTGCTGGGCATTCCCTGTCCGTCATCGACCCCGGCTGTGGTGCATGTCCATATGACACGTGTGGTGGCCCTGCACATGGCGGTGTAGGCCAGGCGCATCTCCTCCTGCAGGCGGAACCGACTGTATGCGGCAGGGTCCCCGGGCTGAGAGGCTGAGAGGTGGCGGGAGCCGAGCAGCGACTCGCGAGCCCTGAGGTCGGGGAACACACCCTCGCGGGCATCGGCGATGACGACCACATCCCAGCCGAGGCCTTTGGCCTGGTGGAGGGTGGTCAGTGACAGGCGATCCTCGGAGGCAGGCCGGTACTCGAGCAGCGGAGTGGCCTCGAAGTCTTCGGAGTCGCTCCATCGCAGGTAGTCGGCCAGGGTGGCCTTCGGGTCGCGTTCGCCGAGGCGGCCGAGCACCTGGCCCAGCGAGGACCATGCCGCCCTGTCGGAGGAACGGCCCTTTGCCGCCACCGCGTCGACGAACTGGGGCAGTGTCGACCACAGATGCCAGAACCCCTCGGCTGCGGGTGCCGTGTCTGCCCATGTGCGCTCTTCGAGGAGGTCGGCCAGGGCGCCGCCATCTGGAACGCTGCGCCGGATGGCCGCAGGCCAGGCATCTCCGGTGCGGGCCTGGTCGCGCTGGACGTCGCGCATCGCCGACAGCGACAGGCCCATCAGGGGGCCCAGCAGTATGCGCCGCACGGCATCGGCCCTATCCGACCCGGACCCGATGACGGCCCTCACACAGTCGAGCACCTGGCGGACCGCCGGGTGATCTGCGAGCCGGGTATCGGGAGGGTCGTGGGGGATGTCTCGCCGCTCCAACGCCCGGGACAACCCCGGGAGTGCCCGTCGCTTGTTGCGAACCAGCACGGCCATCCTCCGATAGGGAACGCCATCGCGCAGATGGATGCGCTGCAACTCCTCGGCGATCCAATCGGCCTCGTGGGTGAGTTGATCGAATCCATACACGTCGACCGTTCCGCGTCCCGGGGCGGGAGTGACCAACCCGGCCGCTCCCGGCAGTTGGCCGCCTGCAGTGACCCGCACCGCAGCATCGAGGATCTCGGAGGGCACCCGGAACGAGGTGGTCAGCACGATGCGGCGCGCCGGTCTGCCCGCAGTGTCGGGGAATGACCCGGGGAAGGCGGCGATGTTGCCGATCTCGGTGCCGCGGAAGCTGTAGATCGACTGGTATGGATCCCCGGCGACCGTCAGATTGCGGTGAGACCTCGTCAGTAGCTCCAGGAGGCGTGCCTGGGCCACGGTGGTGTCCTGGTACTCATCGACCAGCACATACGGATGAAGGGCCGCTACGGCTTCCTGCACGCCGGGGTCATCGAGCAGGGCCACCGCCGTCGCCTGCAGGCTGCCGTAGTCGATGCGGTCCCGATGCTCCAGTTCGTCCAGATAGCGGTGCAGGAAGGCGGGGAGGGCTCGCCACTGGGATCGATCGGCGGCTCTGGCGGCGAGTTCGGTGGGGTCGATCAACTGCTCGCGGCAGCGCAACAGGAAGTCGGTCACCTCGTCGGCGAAGGTGGTGGTGCTCAGCATGCCCCGATAGAGGGCAGGCCAATCTCCCGGGTTCTCGGTGGCCAGCAGGTCGGCCACCAGTGCCACCTGCTCGGGGCCGGTGAGCAGCGTCGGGACCTGGCCGGGTCCCCGGCCACCGATGCCGTACGTCTCGATGAGGCGAAAGGCCAGCGAGTGAAAGGTGGAGGCAGGGATCGTCGTGAACGACCTGCCGAGGCCGATGGAGACACGATGCCGCAGATCGGCGGCGCCCCGGCGGGAGAAGCTGAGCATGAGGATCTGCTCGGGGTGCACACCCCTCTCGAGCGTCAGGTAGAGCGCTCGCCTGACCAGGAACTCGGTCTTGCCGGCCCCGGGCCCCGCCGTCACCAACTGGGGGCCGTCGGCGTCGGCAATGACCCCGTCCCAATCGTCGGGATCGACCCGGATTTCGTTCGCCGTCGCCATGTGCGGAGGCTATCGCGGCACTATGACGCGTCTTCCCTTGCCCGCGAGAGGAACTAGTCGTCGGTGCCGGCTGTCGATTCCGCCCGGTTCGCAAAGGCGGGACAGATGTCCTGGAAGGAGCACCAATCGCAGAGCCGCCCCGGCCGGGGTGGGAAACGATCCTCTTCCATTGCCTTGTCTATGGCCGCCCAGAGTGCACGCAACTGGCGGTCCATTGCATCGAGTTGGCCGTCGTTGACCGGGATCTCGTACACGGTGGGGCCGGTCAGGTAGATCAACTGGATCGCATCGGGGGTGCGCCCGGTGCGGCGGCGGATCAGCAAGGCGTAGATCTTGAGGGCGAAGAAGGCGGGCAGGGCGAACCTCTCCGGGGGCGCTTTGCCGCTCTTGTAATCGGTGATGATCAGCCGTCCATCGATCTCCTCCATCCGGTCGAGGATGCCCCGGATGGTCATGCCGTCGAGATCCTCCAGCAGGTCGAGTTCCCGATCGAGCGGCTCGAAGGACGCCGGGTCCTCGACCGAGAAGTAGTTGGCGAGCAGATCGAGGCTCTCGACTCCCCATGCCGTCTCGTCCTCGACCGACTCGAACAGACCTTCGTACTCGCCCGTCCTCAACTCGCTCCACGCCTGTCGGAACAGGTCGTAGAGGGCCTCGGGGGTCCGCTCGACTGCGGGACGATCGAAAAGCCGTTGCAGCGCGAGGTGGGCTGTGGTGCCCCTCGCCTGGTAGATGGTGGTCGGTTCCGGCAGCCTATCGATGGCGCGGAACTTGTAGAGCTGGGGGCAGGTCTTGAAGTCGCCCGCCCTGCTCGGTGAGAGTGTTCTCAGTGCCATCGGTGACGACCTTACAGCCGGGTAGTGACAGGCGTGGAGTGAGAACGGGTGCGCTCGGGACGGCTTCGGGAAGGGGATTACCGGGTGGCGCTGTGGTCCCATCGGGCGAAGATCGCCGCCCCGGCCACCAGCCAAGCGGCCGCCGCTCCGAACATCACCCCGTACCCGCCTGTGGCGATGATCAGGCCCAGCGCCGGGCTCCCCATCAGCGTGCCTACGTCGAACAGTCCCGTGAAGATCGCCATGGCAGTCCCCCTCTCGCCGGGGTGGGCCCTGGTGACCACCATGCTGTAGAGGATCGGATACAGGTAGGCGTGCCCTGCTCCGGATAGCAGGCCGGCCACCACCACTCCGGCCCAGGTGGGGAAGAGAGCCAGCACCAGCAACCCTGCCGCCAGCGAGAAGATGGCCGGGTACAGCACCCGGCTCTCTCCATAACGGTCCGGGACCCGCCCGGCCACGATGCGCAGCACGATGGCGATGGCGGCGTAGACGCCGAAGAAGACCCCCACCGACCCGGCGCCGGTCTCTTCGACGTAGGTCTTGATGAATGTGAAGTAGCCGGCGAGCGCCGCAGAGAAGACGAAGGTGATCCACCACAGAGGCAGCAGGGTCCCCCGGCGGAGTGTCGCCGTCAACGGACTCGACTTGCGTATCCCGCCTTCTACAGGCGGTTCGGCCAGCGGGAGACTGGCGAGCAGGGCGGCCACGGCGAAACCGGTGGCGACGGCAAACAACAGGTCGTAGTCGCCTCCCCGCAGGAGGAGGTCGCCGACCAGGCCACCCAGTGCCAGCGGCAGCAGGCCGGACACCCCGAAGAGCGCCAGGCCCTGGGTGCGGCGCGACACCGGGATGACATCGGCCGCATAGGTGGCCAGGGCTGTGAAGAGGGAGGCCTCACCGATGCCGTGCAGTGCACGCACCACGTAGATCTGTGGCCCGAGGGAGTCCACGGTCAGGTACAGGGCGACCGCCACCACGTTCACGATGTTGCCTGCGAGGATCACCGGCCTGCGGCCCCGTCGATCCATCTCCCTGCCCACCATGGGTCGGAGAAGAATGGAGGAGATGGCCGCGGCGCCGATCACGATGCCGATCTGGACCTCGTCTGCCCCGAGATCGGACAGGTATCCGGGCAGGTGGATGAACATGAAGAACGCCATCACCTGGAGGAGGTTGGCGATCCAGACCAGTACGAAGGCAGGTGTGAACAGGCGGTCGTTCATCCGGGGGACTGTACGGCGGATCGAATCCCCCTTCGCCGCGAGCGACGCCGGCGGGAGTATGCCGAGACCACCCGCGAAAAACTTCCCTGAGACGCGAAAACCAACCAGCGATTCAGCTTGACGAGGATACGATCGGGGTTCTACCTTGTAGTCACCGTCAAGGCGGGCAACCGCCGAGATGGAGGATTCGGCCCCCTCCGCAAGGAGGACCGGCCACTCCAGGCCTTCTGGGTCTGGGGAGGTCGGGGGACGGAACCGCTCGAGAAGGGCTTCGGCCCCGATCGGGACCGGAGCGCTCGTAAGGGCACTTCGAATGGGAGCCCCGAGAGGGTAGAGGTTTCGGCCAAAGCTTTCTCGGGGTTTCCCGCGTCCGGGGAGCCCTCCCCGCCTAGGATTCCCATCATGGGATATCCAGAGCGTCTGCTATCGGATGGCGAAGAGGTCGTAAGGGAGTTCCGGCCCCACTGGAGGATGCTCGTCATCCCCATCGGCTGGACGCTGCTGTTCATGGCAGTGATCGTCGTGGCATGGCTGTACATGCCGGATTCACCCGGGTGGTTGGGGGTGGTGACCTGGGTCATCACGGTGGCTGCGGTGGCCGCCTGGTTCAAGCTGGGGTTCTACCCGCTCATCTCGTGGTGGTTCACCTGGTATGTGCTCACCAACGAACGGTTGATCAGCCGCAGTGGGGTACTGGCCCGCAAGGGGCTCGAGATCCCCCTCGAGCGTATCAACGACGTGCAGTTCAGCCAGAACATCCTGGAACGGGTACTGAGGTCGGGCGATCTGCTGATCGAGTCGGCGGGTGAGATGGGCCAGAGCCGTTTCGGCGACATCCCGGCGCCTGAGGAGTTCCAGAGCCTGTTGTACGCCGTTCGAGAGGAACGCACCAAGCGCCTCTCCGGTGGCATAGTCGAGATGCCTGCGAGCGGTGCGGTGGCCGATCTGGAACGGCTCGCCACGCTCTACAAGGACGGCATGATCAACGAAGAGGAATACGAGGCCCAGAAGCGCAAATTGCTGGACGCCGAGTAGGCCTCAGCGGGCTACGCCGTCCTGGACGACCATCCGAGGCTGCTCCAGCGCACTCAGGTCATGCAACGGGTTCCCGTCCACCAGGATCAGGTCGGCATGGGCGCCCACCTCGATGATTCCCCGTCCTTCCAGACGAAGGGTGTCCGCCACCAGTGAGGTCGCCGCTGCGATGGCGCCGGCGTTGCCCATTCCCAGCCCCGCCAGCAGTTGCATCTCGCGTGCCAGCAACCCGGGAGGGTTGAACGGTGTGCCCGAGTCGGTGCCTGCCAGCACCCTGGCGCCCTCCGCGATGGCGGTGCGAATCCCCTCGGACGCGGCCTCTGCCACCTCGGTGACCCTGGCCATGAGGTCGGCGGGGACCAGATCGGCCTGATCCTGCATCACGTCGATCCCGGTCAGGGTGGGGACCAGCGCCACCCCCTGGGCGGCAGCACGGCGGGCCTGATCGGCGGTGATGCCGGTGGCGTGCTCGATGGTGTCGATATCCGCATCGAGCGCCATCTCTATGCCCTCCGGCCCGTGGACGTGGGCACCGGCCAGTACCTGGTGCCGGTGCGCCTCATCGACGGCGGCCGCTAGCTCCTCTGCCGACATCACGACC